>JAAZJV010000100.1 GCA_012800135.1 Clostridiaceae bacterium
CTCGCTTTTTGTCTTCCCTGTCTCGATATACATCTCAAAAAAGCGCGCGATACGGCGTCGATCCGTCGGAGCGATAATTGCAGCTGATTCAGGATCTAATGAATGAAGCTTTTGCCAAGCATTCTGTACACCGATGGCATCGATCTTGCTATTCACATGCTGGCGAAGATTCTGGTCAATACGTTTCGGCGTAAAAAGGAGACCGTCGAGCAACGCGGAAACGTATTGCACACTTCCTCCACAGACGAGCGGCTTTTTTCCTTCAGAAAGCAGCTGAGAAAGAATTCGTTCGGTCTTTTTGACATAGGATGCGACGCTGTAGGATTCGCAAGGATCTAAAATATCGATCATGTGGTGCGGCACACGCGTACGCTCTTCGATGGTCGGTTTTGCCGTTCCTATATCAAAGCCGCGGTAGATCTGCATGGCATCTGCCGAAACGATCTCATACCCGCAGCGTGTAGCCAGCGACATCGCTAAAGACGATTTTCCCGTTGCCGTCGGCCCGGTCAAAACAGGGATCGCGTGGTGATGTGTCTTGTCGGCTTTAAGACACATCTCGATGAACATTTCTTCTAATACGGCGCGATCGCTGAGATGTATCTCAGCTTTCGGATGAATGGAACGCGACTCTATCACCCCACGATTCTCCCAAACTTTTTCTCGATCGCTCTCTTACTTAAACGCAGGATAACGGGACGACCGTGCGGACAATGATAAGGATTATCAAGTCTTAAAAGCTGATTGAGCAGCACGTGAATCTCATCATTTGACAAGGAATCATGAGCTTTGACGGCCGCTTTACAAGCCATATCGTGAAAGACCGTTGTGTCGTCGGGCAATGTGCCGGACTGTTTCGCGGCATCTAGCACATCGATTGCCGCTCGGAAGGCATCGGCCGCATCAAGACCGGCGAACGGTCCTTTTCCGGTATTGGGAATGCATCTTATAACGACGGAATGTTCTCCGAACGGCTCGTACTCAAAGCCTAGATTGGAAAACCAGTCCTGTTCCTCCAAAAGGAGAGCTCTCTCCCCTTCGCTTATGTCGACGCGAACAGGTACGAGAAGAAGTTGTCCTGCAGGGCGATTCTGCAAGCTTGTCTTTCGCTGTTCTATCAGTTTCTCATACAGGACGCGTTCATGGGCAGCATGTTGGTCAATGATGAGGAACTCTTGGTGTATATGGTCTTCCAGCAAAATATACGTATCAAATAAAGTGCCGATTAACCTGGCATTGCGTAGAATATCAACACGTAAAGTACCGTCATCTTTCGATGATTGTGCTTTATGAATGTCGCATTCTCCGATCGGCGGTACAGGGGCATTACTTGCTGCATGCGTGTGAACGGGCGATTTATTAAGATGATCTCGATCGTCATCGACATGCGGAGCTACAGAAACATTGATTTTATTTTCCTTGTCTCTGTCGGGGTATGAATAAGCAGGTGTTTTTTCAAGATGATCATCGTCACTGTCGACCCGTGCAGAGATAGAGACACTCATGTCATTTTTCTCTCTGTCTTTGAGTGTATTAGCAGGTGTTTCTGGAAGATGATTCTTGGTCTTTTCGATGTCCGTATAGGCAATCTGTCGTTCTGAAAGCGATGAGGACGGTATCCGGGGCGTCGGGGTAACAATGCCGCCTCTTTGTTCAAATGCGCTTCGCAGCGCTCGATAGACGGATTGAAAGACTTTGTGATGATCCCAGAAGCGTACTTCGAGCTTCTGAGGGTGAACGTTGACATCTACAAGACTTCCAGGCAGTGTGAGATTTAGAACGAGTTGAGGAAAACGTCCTTTCATATACCATGTTTTTGACGCCTCATCCGTGGCCGCGCGCAAGGTGCCGGATGTGATGACACGACCGTTGACGATAAAAATTTGTCTCGATCGGTTCCCGCGCCCTCCTTCAGGTTTCGTGACATATCCTTCAACGCGGACAGGAGTGCCTTCAGGAGAGATTACAGGAATCATCACGTCGGCCGTCTCTTTTCCGAATACGGCATGGATGGCCGACAGCAAATCGCCATTTCCCGGGGTATGCAGGATCTCACGCGATTTAGGGCCTCTTTCTTCCAATCGAAAAGAGACATCTGGACGTGCCAGAGCCGCATGTCCTACGACATCGGCAACGGCGCCAGTTTCAGCCGTATCCCTTTTTAGAAATTTATAGCGCGCAGGCGTATTGAAGAAGAGATCGCGACAGATGATCGTTGTGCCCTCACGCATTCCGCAAGGTCCGGATTCTGTTACCTTACCGCCTTCGGACACGATCTTTGTGCCCTCAAGTGATCCGTGGGTACGAGTGCGAAGTTCTAAACGGGAAACGGATGCGATCGATGGGAGTGCTTCACCACGAAACCCAAGCGTCGCAAGTGATGTCAGGTCGTGAATTGTGTTGAGCTTGCTTGTTGCGTGACTTTCAAGAGCCATACGAGCGTCTTCGGGTGACATGCCTAAACCGTCGTCCGTACAGGATAAAAAGCGAATACCGCCCTGTTCAAGCACGATATGAATGATTGAAGCGCAGGCGTCCAGCGCGTTGTCGATGAGTTCTTTTGCAACAGAGGCCGGCCGCTCAATAACTTCACCGGCTGCGATGTGATTGATGGTCTGCGGATCAAGTCGCCGAATTACAGATACAGATGTAGATGTCGCATCGGGCATGGCGTCGCCTTTTTCGTTATCAATACGGCGTACATTTTGATCGTTCATACTCTGCTGATTCATCTTGCATCGCTTCCTTTCTTCTATTCCCCCTCGCCTTGTTGGCGTTCATGGCGTTCGGCGAGCGCTTTCAGATCAATGAGCACGCCGAATGCATCTACCGGGCGCAATGTATCAATATCTATATCGCGCAGGCGCTGAACAATATCATTTGCCGTGCGGACAGACTGCGCTCTCGAAAATAAGTCCTGCTGTCCGTCCATCTGACGTGATGTGTGGCGCACCACCTTACGTCGGTGTCTCCGGCTTTTCTCAAGCTGCTCCATGATTTCGGAAGCTCTTAAGACGACGGAATCAGGAACACCGGCAAGACGGGCGACTTCGATTCCGTAACTGTCATCAGTACCGCCATCACGAATGACATGCAGGAAGACGATCTCTCCTTTATCTTCCGCGACATCGACATGACAGTTGAATGTTCCTGGCAATTGGTTGCCAAGATCGATCAGTTCGTGGTAATGCGTCGCAAAAAGAGCCCTTGCGCCTAAAAGTAAAGGGTCTGCAATATATTCGATGACGGACCATGCAATCGAAAGTCCATCGGCTGTTCCTGTTCCGCGTCCGACTTCATCTAAGATGAGAAGGCTTCGCACCGTAGCGTTGCTTAAAATAGATGCGACTTCCGACATTTCGACCATAAAAGTGGACTGTCCCCCTCCGAGATCGTCGGAGGCTCCGACACGCGTCATGATGCGATCTACAATGCCGATTTCAGCCGATTCAGCCGGCACAAAGCTCCCAATCTGTGCTAAAAGAACGATGAGAGCTGTTTGACGCATATAGGTCGATTTTCCGGACATGTTCGGACCGGTGAGGATCATGAGACGACGGTCATCCCCGTCCATATGAAGATCATTTGCGACAAAGTCCTGACCCTGCGACATCATCAGCTCTACAACGGGATGTCGGCCCTTTTCAATGTTGAGTCTTCGATCGGAAGTAAGTTTTGGGCGGCAATAACGCTGACGTTCAGCCGTCTCTGCTAAAGATAACAGAACATCTAATGTCGCGAGCGCACGAGCCGTCGATTGAAGGGACGCAAGCGAGGACGTGACCGTCGTTCGAATCTCAGAGAAAAGCTCATGTTCCAAGTTCTTTTGCCGTTGTTCCGCACCAAGGATTTTCGCTTCAAGGTCTTTAAGTTCCGGTGTTGCGAAACGTTCAGAATTGGCAAGAGTCTGCAATCGTTGAAAATGATCCGGTGTCTTCGAAAGCTGACTCTTTGTGATATCAAAATAGTAGCCGAACACTCGGTTATAGCCGATTTTTAGATTTTTGATGCCAGTGGCTTCACGTTCTTTAGCTTCTAACGAGAGGATGTAATCTTTGCCGTGTAAAGAAATATCCACAAGTTCATCAATACGTGCGTTGTAGCCGCGCCTGATAATACCGCCATCGGTGATAAGGACGGGCGGATCGTCAACAATAGCAGTCTCCAGAAGTTCACAAAGCTCAGGCAAAGTGGATATTTCTTCGCTTAAACGGGCAATGCCGGGCTCTTCTTCTCGATCGAGCAGGTTCTTTATATTCGGGAGTTTTCGAAGGGCTGTGCGAAGTGCCGCAAGATCCCGCGGATTGACTTGTCCTGTTGCTATTCTCGCGGAAAGGCGCTCAATATCGTATAGCCCCGTTAATGCTTCCTGCAAAGAGGAACGCAGACGATAATCGTCGTGCAGAGCGGCAACGGAAGATTGTCGCCTCTCAATCTTATTGCGATCAATTAAGGGCTGTTCAATCCAAGCGCGAAGCAGTCGACTTCCCATCGATGTCTTCGTTCGATCAATAGCCCACAAGAGGCTTCCTCTTCTCTTGCGATCGCGGATGGTTTCGACAAGTTCTAAATTCAAGCGTGTCGCGCGATCGAGGAGCATGTAATCACGTATGGTATATGGCTTGATATCGCCAATTTGATCCGGTGATGCCATCTGCGTTGACTCAAGATAGTGCAAAAGTGCTCCAGACGCTCGCGGCCAAAGCAATTCAGAAGCGGTAAACTTGAGCCCGCGCCGTTCAGCGTCTTTAATGTCAAACACGTCGTTTGGAAGAACTGTACTCGTAATTTGCAGGCGTTCAATATGTTCCTTGAAACGACGATTCTTTGAAAAAACCTCATTGACGATGAATTCGACCGGTTTTAGGCGAGATAGCTCATCGAAAAGTTGATCTTCCGCTTCGGATGAGAGGAGCTCTGATGTCTCAAAGCGTCCGGAGGAAAGGTCACAGGCGGCAAAACCAAACGCACGACTCATCTGAAAGACGGAACAGATATACTGATAAGCGCGTGATTCAACGCCGTCCGGATCGGTCTGCGTTCCCGGAGTGATGACGCGAACGACCTGACGATCGACTAGACCTTTTGCTTCGGCCGGATCTTCTACTTGATCACAGATGGCAACCTTGTAACCTCGCGCCAGAAGTTTTTTTAAGTATTGATTCGCAGCATGGTGTGGAACACCGCACATCGGTGCTCTTTCAGAAAGTCCGCAATCTCGACCCGTCAGCGCTATTTCAAGTTCGCGCGAAGCCGTCAGCGCGTCGTCAAAGAAGAGTTCATAAAAATCGCCCAGTCTGAAAAAGATAAGGCAGTCCGGATGCTGTGCCTTGATCTCAAAATGCTGCTTCATCATGGGCGTCAGCGCATTGACATCAACACTGTCAAAAGTCAAGGCCATCGTGTCTATATGCTCCTTTCCAAAATCGATGTTACGATCCCTTCGAGTGAAAAGATTTTTGCCCGATCAATACGGACAACGACGATATCACCTGGATGCAACGCGTTGTCACCTGATAAAGACGTCCTGTCAGGTGCCGTAAAGTTGACTAATCGGTGATCACGTGTACGCCCCGAAAAGATGTCAGGTGATCGTTTGCTCGGACCGTCGACTAAAACTAAGACCTCTTTCCCTTCAAGTTTAACATTGGAATCGTAGCTCAGTTGATTCTGAAGTGCTGTAAGGCGCGCAAAACGATCGCGAATTACGGCATCACGGTTTCCATCGACTTCCTCTTCCCTCCTATTGAACCAATGAGCTGCAGGAGTCCCTTCACGCGGGCTGTAAATAAACGTAAAGGCTGCATCAAAGCGTGCTTCTTTCATTATATTCAGTGTCGCAAGAAAGTCTTCTTCCGTCTCTCCCGGAAAACCGACGATGAGGTCAGTTGAAATAGTAATTTCCGGTCGCGCTAAGCGCAATTTTCTGACGAGTGAAAGATAGTGCTCCGCGTCGTAGCGGCGATTCATTTTCTCTAATATGCGATCGCTTCCTGATTGAAGCGGAAGATGGATATGCGGTTCTACGACCGGTGTCCGGCCGATTACATCAATTAATTCATCAGAGAGGTCACGAGGATGTGAGGTCATGTAGCGCAAAACGAAGAGTTGATCGATCAGTGCAATTTCTGAAAGAAGTTCGGCAAACGTCGGATAATGCGCCGGATCCTTACCTTTTTTGCGCTCATCTACACCGTAGGAATTGACGTTCTGGCCAAGAAGCATCACATCACGCGCTCCTTCTCTGACCGCCTTTTTCACTTCGCAGACAATATCAACGGCAAGACGACTTTTTTCCCTACCGCGTGTATATGGGACGATGCAATACGTGCAGAAATTGTTGCAGCCTGTCATGATTGTGACAAGAGCGCGCTGTCGATTCTGGCGTTTGACAGGAAGATCTCCTGCGGTGATGCTGTCAGAGGGTGTTGATATAGCGGTAAGATCGAGTGGTTTACCTGCACCTCGCTGATCGACATTGTGCGCATTAAGGACAAAGGCCAGAGCATAAGGAATATGCGTCATCGAGCCGGCGCCAAGTAAAAAATCGACGTACGGAAAGGTCTTCATGATGGTATTGACATGAATAGATTGCTCCATCATACATCCAAATACGCCAATGATGGGACGGCCGTCTTTTTTTATCGGTTTTAAGTTACCTACGTGACCGTAAAAACGATCGTCCGCGTTGGCACGGACACTGCAGGTGTTGAATAGCACAACATCCGATTCGTCCGTTGATGTCCCCTCTTGAAACCCGAGTGATGAGAGAATGCCTGCCGCGATTTCGCTGTCATGGTCGTTTTGTTGGCAACCGAATGTCTTTATGAAGTACGTCAATGGTCGTCCGAGACGTACTGACAATTCAGATACACGGTCGCGAATGAACTTTTCGATATCGCCGTTATCGGGAACGTTACCATTACTTGTAAACGATGTCATGTTGTAAGGCGTCATATTTGACCCTTACGTCGTTTCACTTCGGATTTCGATTTTAATAATCGCGACGATTGACTTAATGACTGAACCGTTTTCTTGTTTCGTTTATTTTTTCGTGAATGCGGGATGAAGACCAATTTGACGGCAACTTCGGGGCGCGAAGCAAAGGCTTTAAGATTGCCCGTATCTGTAAAATCTGAAAATACAGCCATCTCTGAATAAACCAGATCGTTCAGGGGTTTTTGGAAGATAATCGCGAGCATGAGATTTTTTCGGGCGCCAGGATTGCGAGAAAGCCACGCGCGTACAGCTGAAAAATGAGGGTTGCCTTCAATTTTGAGCAGTTCCCCCAGCTGTACATCATTAAGTCGATCAACGGTTTCCCCGTAGAACAATCCGATTCTTCGAATATCATCGAGGTGAATGGCTCGCTCGCTGGCTCCGTCGTCCAAAATTAGCACATCTTGACGCGTGATAAAAAGACGACAGTGCATTCCGATCAAGCTGGAAAGACCGGTAATAACCAGAAGCTCACCTCCCCATTTTGCTTTTCGAGCACGTGTTTCTTTCCTTATACTGTGACGTATTTGTGTGAAAAACACGATTCTCCAAAGCAACGCGGCAAGTGCCGTCGCAGCCAAAACAAAACCGGGAACTAAAGGCAACGTGCCTTGCCAGATCAGAACGACCGTAGCAAGAAAAAGCGTGATGAGCGCGGCAACTAACATATTTTACGGCAGCTCCAGCTTGAGCGGTCGACCGCCGATCAAATGAAAATGCACGTGCGCTATCGTCTGCCCGCCCTCTTCTTTACAGTTGTTGACAAGACGGAAACCTCGGTTTTCAAGGCCTGCAGCAAGCACAATATCAGGAAGCAACTCCGCAATGTTCGAGAGCACGGCACGACCGTCTTCAGATGTCACCATCTCGATGAGATGTGTGAAATGTTTCTTTGGCACGATCAGTACATGTACAGGTGCGATGGGATGAATATCCTTAAAAACGATCAAGTCATCATTTTCGTAGATAATGTCAGATGCCGCATCGCCACTGACTATTTTGCAAAAAAGACATGATTTCATCAGTGATATCTCCTCTTCTCCTCTTAGTTCAGTTTACGATGAATGTTGGCGAATAAGATCGCGTAGAGCGTTCATCGCTTTACCGACACGCGATACATCACGTCCGCCTGCCTGCGCCATATCTGGGCGTCCGCCGCCTCCGCCACCGGTTTGCTTTGCAGCCAATCTTACAAGATCGCCGGCTTTAAGACCTGTCTTTACAGTCTCTTTTCCTGTCATCACTAACCACAGAACCTTGTCGTGAGATGTCCCCGCAAGTACCACGACCGCCATATCGCCTAGCCGATCGCGAAGTCGATCACCTGCATTGCGAAGCGCAGGCGCGTCGGCATCCGGCAGAATGGCGAATATACAGCGATAGACGCCGATAACTTCTTCGTTTGACTCCAATTGGTCTAACGCGTTAGAGAGCTTTTCACGCGTCAATGCGCTAACTTGCTCTTCAAGGTTTCCTGCCTTCTCCTGAAGTGTCTTGACCTTGTCAAAAAGATCGTTTGGCGTTGTGTTCAGACGTTCCGATAGTGTCTTAATAAGTTTAGCACCATCTCGCGCGAATTCGATCGCGCGCTCTCCTGTCACCGCTTCAATGCGACGAACGCCTGCCGCGATTCCGGATTCTGAAAGGATGGTGAAAAGCAGGATATTAGAAGTCCTTTGCAAGTGCGTACCGCCACAGAGTTCCCGTGAAAAAGTGCCGCAAGACACCACGCGTACTTCATCACCGTATTTTTCTCCAAAAAGAGCTGTGACACCGAGTTTTTTGGCCTGATGAAGCGGCATGATTTCAGCCGTTACCGGCAGATCATCAATAATGACGTGATTGACGCGCTGCTCGATATCTTGAAGTTGGGTATCGGTAAGCGGACCGTCATGCAAAAAGTCGAAGCGAAGTCTATCCTGTGATACGTATGAACCGCGTTGTGTTGCTTCTTCACCAAGTATCTGCTGTAGCGACTTGTGTAACAGATGAGTTGCCGTGTGGTTGCGCGCCGTAGAACGGCGTTGATCTTCATTACAAGAAATCTTAGCTGATTGATTGACTGAGAAGACACCGGAGATTACGCGCACGTGGTGCATGATATGTCCGTCTCCCGATTTTTCTGTGTGATGGACATCAGCCCGCGAGTCACCCTGTACAATGGTGCCCGTATCTCCTGTTTGTCCGCCGCCCTCAGCATAAAGAGGGGTTCTGTCAAAAATGAAGACGTATTCACTATCTTCAATAGTCTCTTCGAGAAGATCAAACGCGTGATCTTCTTCAGACCACCGGAGAATGGCGATTAGCTGTGCAGTATCTGTAAGCGTTTCGTATCCCGTGAAGAGCGTTACAGGCATAGCTCGAACGTCCGATGGCAGAGACATGTTTCCCCATCCGGCCGCTGATTTTTCAAGAAAATCATGTCGTGCGCGTGATTGCTGGCGGCGCATGGCCTCTTTAAAGTTTTCGTGATCGACATCCATACCGTATTCTGACGCGATCTCTGTCGTGAGTTCGATCGGAAAACCGAACGTGTCATGAAGTAAAAAAGCTGTTTCTCCGGGAAGAATGTTTGAGCCTTGCCAACGCTGTTCATCGCAAGCTTTTTGAAGCTGTTCGAGTCCTGCCGTGAGCGTGCGATCAAATCGAACTTCCTCATTGTTAAGCACTTTAATAATTTTATCAGCTTCGGAAAGTTCTTGGTAATGTTCACATGATTCCAGAATAGCCGTGCGCATGATCGGTTCAAGGAAAGGACGATCAATGCCTAGCAGGCGACCGTGACGCGATGCGCGCCTGATAAGACGCCTGAGGACGTATCCGCGCCCCTCATTACTCGGACGAATGCCGTCGCCGATCATCATCATCGAGGAACGCACATGATCTGTGATGACACGAAGAGCGACATCTCCCCGCTCCGAAGCACCGTAAGCGGTGCCAGTCGCTTGAGAGGCGGCATCGAGAATGGATCGTATTGTATCCACCTCAAAGAGATTGTTGACGCCCTGAACGATCGTGGCGATGCGTTCAAGTCCTGCACCTGTATCAATATTTTTCGATTTTAGGGGTTTATACGTACCGTCTTCTTGTTTGTCAAATTGAGTGAATACAAGATTCCAATATTCGACAAAACGATCGCACTCACAGCCCGGTGCGCAATTCGGCTGTTGGCAACCGTACGCCTCTCCCCGATCGTAAAACATCTCGGAACAAGGACCGCAAGGACCTAGGCCGAGTTCCCAGAAGTTAGATTTATCGAATTTTGAAATGCGTTCTTTAGGCACACCTACTTTGAGCCATAATTGTTCAGATTCATCGTCTTCGATATGAACCGTAACGTATATGCGTTCCGGATCAAAGCCCAACACTTCTGTTGAAAACTCCCATCCCCATGTGATCGCTTCCTCCTTAAAGTAATCGCCGAAAGAAAAGTTTCCCAACATTTCAAAGAAAGTACCGTGTCTCGCCGTTTTTCCTACGCGTTCAATGTCAGGCGTGCGAATACATTTTTGTGCCGTCGCAATACGTCGGCAAGGTGGAATTTCAGCGCCGGTAAACGCAGGTTTCAAAGGCGCCATGCCGGCATTAATTAAGAGGATCGAAGGGTCATTTTCCGGAATAAGAGAAAAACTGGGTAATATGAGATGTCCCTTTTTTTGAAAAAAAGAGAGAAAAGCGCTTCTAATCGTATTTAGACTCTTGTCTTTCACATGTTCCTCCAAAACGGCTAAGGGCAATATTTTATCGCGGAAAAATTGCCATTCAATGTTAAAGATAACAGAACCCGGTACAACGGCCGGGTCCTGAGTAAATGTTCAAGTTAGGCCATGTGTTAATCACCGCCGCCTGTTAAGACACTAAGCGGAGGGATCTTGATCTTCCCGCCCGTATGAATATGGTCAGTCATGTTCTTGCCGTTGTATTCAGCCAATTTCTGACAGAGAGCTTCGGTAGCCGTATTATAATACTGCATACAGATACTCCACCAAGAATCGCCGGTTACTATTGTATGGGTGACCTCAGCATCGATGCCAGAAGGTTTAGGGTCAGTCTCAGATGCCGAAGGATCGGGTTCTGTCGTATCTGATGGAGGTGTGGTATCCTCCGAATCCGATTGACTCGGCACAATCTCATCAGCTGTTTCTTGCGGAAGTGATGAAGTCGTATCCGTCGGTTTATCTTTCTTTGTCAGAAGTTTAATCAGAGCTATGATGCAAATCACGATGACGGCGACTAAAAGCGCATAGAAGATAATACGACGTTTTTTGTTGTAGGTTCGGCGGCGCGGCCAAGCAGTGGACGCACGGTCGTCACTATATGCATCATCGTAATCTTCGTCATAATCGTCGTAATGGTCGAAATCGTCATATTCGTCATCGTCATACGATTCAGAACTCCTCAGATTCTCGGACGTCCGACCATAATTGTCGCTCCATCTGTTATCGCGTACGCGCTGATCTTGAAGTCTCGAGCGTCGACGCTGATGCGCTGACGTATAAACAAATTCAGGAAGATCGCTCCCGGCATCGCGACGTGACCCTTCCGCATCACGATAGTCTCCGTCAGCACCTACACCATCGAAAGAGTACGCATCGCGTACATTGTAATCATCAGTATATCTGTCAGCACCTGTCGCAGAAGGTGTTGACTCGTAGTACGTATCGCGAGGAGCTGCTGTTGGCTCGTCCGACGAAAGATCGTCAAATGGCGAAGTCATGTCACGCGTGACTTTTCTTCCTTGATAGGACGGTGTGTCGTCAACTCGCACATCCGGTTTAGACCAAGGCAAAACATCAGCGGAAACAGTCTGATCGTCAGAAGAGGCACCTTTATAGATACGATCAAAAGGCGTCTCTGTTGGCAATTGTTCTTTTGGCGGCTCTTCTTTGGGCGCAGGGAAATCCATTCGATCTTGCTTTTGATAACGTTGAGTTGCCGAAATATCAGATGTTGGACGCGCTTTAGGCTCGGAGCGAGCCGGCGGAACATCAAGTACCGGCTCCATCGCTTGTGTAGCAAAACGGCCGAGGCTGAAACGAGATGTCGGCGAATCTTCCATTTGGAGTTTTTCAACGGAAATAGCGATAACTTGAAGCGGCTTCCCTGGCATATTAGCGGCAGCGTAGGTGATCATCTCACCAGACGCATCCATCTGATCCTCAGATTCGCTCAATATACGCAAAATGCCGTCCTGTCCGATCGATTGATATAGATCCTCGTTACAGAGGATGAAGCGGTCACCTTCCTCAAGTTGCGCGATATTTGAGTAGGAGATCGTGCCGGCATCTCCTGCGATGAAATCGTCAATCCCGTCAACAGGATCACCATAGAGATCTGTTGCTTTAAGATCGCGCACGGAACTTGTCAAAGGATAAAGCACATCATGGCGGAAAATCAGGGCAATGCCGTTGCCGACCGTGAGAGCGGCCATTTCGCCGTCATGCACCATAATGCCGGCAAAATATGGATCACGAATCGCCTCTTGATGAACCTCAAGACGTCCCGTCACTTCGATAGCCGCCTCGGCAAGATCATTGATCGCATTATCAATCGTTACGTTGCCGCCTGTCATCTCATTCGAAAGCTCGACGAGCGCTCGGGCACCGGCTTCAGTTTTGCTCCGACCATCCATTGGATATCCGTAGACTGCGATCAAAAAGCCACGCGATTCGCGGTCCATGGTCATATTGACGGAGCGCGTCTCGCGTTTGCCGGGCAATTTACCGTCCAAGCAGTACGCGTCCGCAACGCCCTCAACGGGATAATACCGAGCGTTGACGGTTGCTGCCAGTCTTGTTGTCGTTGGCGTGATCCCCTTTGCCATATACATACCTCCAAAATAATGACGGATGGCTCATCACCTCTTGTTCACCGAAGAAAGTCGAGATGATTTCATTCAGTTTTCATGTTAAAAGCACGGCTCGAAATGTTGAGTCCGTACCATAACTTTATGACTAATTGCCATGTCAAAAACGCCATCGTAAAAGAACAACTCTGAAACAGGATGATTTGCCTGTTACTGATGTCCTGACATTTGTAATTTTTACTTTACCATGAGTCAGATAAAAGTGCTAGTAAGCTAATCCGCAAAAACAGCTCGAATATGCATTAATTCAAGGTGAAACGATATATTAAGCATTAGAATGAGAAAAGAAGGCAAAAATTAATGAAAATCTCGGATTAATAATTCCGTCGCTGAAGAATAATATGTTCTGCAAGCGCCATATCCTCCGGGTATGTCATTTTAACATTTTGTAATTCTCCCGGGATTAGCCTGACAGGATAGCCGACTAACCTTAACGCTTCAACGTCATCAGTCAGGGAGACTTGTTGACTTTGAGCGACTCTGGAGGCCTCGAGCATGATATCAAGATCTGCGCCTTGAGGGGTCTGCATAGCACCCAATCGATCGCGAGGCAATGTATCCACAATAAAGGATCCGTCCGGCTCATCTAAAAGTCGGATCGTATCGCGAACAGGGATATAGGGAGCGACGCCGCAACGGGCATAATTAATATACGCAACAACAGAGGAAATCAGTGCAGGCGTCACTAAACAACGTGCGGCGTCATGTAAAAGAGCACATACGCGTTCTTTATCGTCACTGCTCGATTTATTTTTGTATGCGTTATCGCCTTGCGCATCATTGCCTTTTTGACATTGCTGAGTGCAATCCTCCGGCTTTTCGATGTGAGGATGCAGTTTCTCGATATTTATATTATGTGGACAACGCGAAGTTGCTAAAGGGAGAACAGTTTCCCACGCAGATGCTTCCAACAGTCCAAAAAAAGACGATTCTGCGCGAGTTTTGCCGCCTTCGATAACACGTATTCTTGATCGAACATTAGAAAATAAGGATTCGATAAGCTGACTGACGCGATCGAAAGATGCATGGGACGTCACCAAAACGATGCGTGAAATCTCAGGATGTCGGACAAAAACATCAAGAGATCTTTCGAGCACCGACTTGCCGAGGATCGTTTCAAACATTTTGTCGCGCCCGATACCGAAACGCGCGCTCTCACCTGCCGCAAGAATGATGGCATATGTCGTCATGTCAAACTTTCTCCTTCTCTTCTCAAATGTTCGCTCGTAGCACATTAGTTTTCATCTGAAAATAGCAAATCCATACTCTCTGAAAGTTCGCTGACATAATATACGCGAACGTCCTGTATCTCTTTTTCAAATCGTCTTAAACGGCTTTGAGCGGATGCTGGTACTACAAATCGTTTCCATCCGGCACGTACGGCTTCCGTAAGGTGGTCAGCGATTCGGGAAACACCGCGAATTTCTCCCGTGAGTCCCACTTCGCCCAAAACGACTGCATCAAGGTGGAGGGGTTTATCGCGCACACTGGAAATAATGGCCGCAAGTATCGCAAGATCCGATGAGGTGCCGTTAACACGTATACCGCCTGTCACATTGACGTAGATATCGAGCGCGCTCATATCGATTCCGGTTTTCTTTTCAGCTACGGCAAGGAGCGTGATCAGTCGCGCGCGGTCGAGACCCTGCGTCATCCGAACCGGTGTTCCATATCCGGACGCAACGGTTAGCGCTTGTACCTCAATAAGGATGGGGCGCGAGCCTTCAAGAATTGCCGTCACCGCAGAACCGGGTACATGCTCCGGCATGCTGGATAGAAAAAGACCTGCCGCTTGATGAATCGATTTGAGTCCCTTCTCGGTCATTTCAAAAATGCCTACTTCATCCGTCGCATAAAATCGGTTCTTTGCTGCGCGGAGCAGGCGGAACGGACTGTCCTTCTCTCCTTCAAAATTGAGAACGGTGTCAACCATGTGTTCCAAGATGCGGGGACCGGCTAAGGTTCCCTCTTTCGTAACATGGCCCGTCATGATGATTGTGATGCCCGTGCCTTTCGCAATTCGCAAGAATCCCATCCCGGCTTCACGAACTTGTGCCACAGAGCCGGGTGCAGAAGGAAGATCGTCGCTGTAAACGGTCTGAATCGAGTCGATGACGGCAATGCGAGGACGACGTTCTAAAAGTGTCTTTTCTACTTGTTGGAATGATGTTGCCGTAAGAAGCGGAATGCTCTTATGTTCCATACCGAGTCTGATCGCTCGCATGCGAAGCTGTTCCGCCGATTCTTCTCCGCTCACATACAATACGTCTTCAGCCGGAAAAGCGTTAAGTATCTGAAGTGCGAGCGTCGATTTGCCGATCCCGGGGTAGCCTCCGAGAAGAGTAAGTGAACCTTGAACGAGACCGCCACCCAACACGCGATCGAGTTCGTAGATCCCTGTCGATTCGCGTATTGTCTCTGTCGTAATGATCTTTGATAAATCATGGACAACGGGTTGATCGGAACAGTCATTACTTTCAGAAAGCCAGCTGCCTCGCCTCCCCTGATTTAGAGACTTATTATCAGCTTTTTCTATGCTTCTGGAAAAAGAATTCCACGCACCGCAGGCAGGGCATCGTCCAAGCCAACCGCTTGTCTCGTGCCCGCATTCACTGCAGACATACACAACCTTGCCTTTTGCCACACATACTCCTTCTTATGTTGTATACGAAAATATTTCACCAGCTCGTTTGCCGTGATTGCTATTTAAGTCTATAGATTAGTCTAGATTAGTCTACAGTTCGCTGCTCATACAGGCGTTAATCTTGCGATTTTTGTATGAATGTACGAAGTGTCGCCCTTATGGCTTATTAGTCGGTGAACGTTATGCGGTATAGGGTAAGCTATCGAGTAATGATAGAATAACATGAAAATATTCGAAATCAGGAAAAATCTATGCATAAATCATTTACCGATCCATCTATTTTGGATGATGCCTTTAGAGAGACGATGCCGTTGCCGGATAAAACCATGGCAGAACTGTTCTTTGATGCAGCAGCGGCGCGTCCTAATGCGCCGGCCATCCGCTTTATGGATGCTTGTATATCCTTTAGTCAGCTTTCAAAGCGTATCACAGTGTGCAAAGAGGCACTGGAATCCCTAGGAATCCAGCAAGGATGCGTTATCTCACTTTGCCTACCCAACATTCCGGAGGCCGTCGTTCTTTTCTATGCCATCAACCAATTAGGCGCGATTTGCAACATGATCCATCCCTTGGCGCCTCCAGCGGGCGTGATACATCATGTGCAGCAAACAAACAGTGAAGTTCTCTTCATGCCTGATCTGTTTCTCGAACGCCTTGGAAAGTCACTGGA
>JAAZJV010000101.1 GCA_012800135.1 Clostridiaceae bacterium
CAAAACTCCCCAAAACAGGACTATCCGCCCTAAGGCAACAATTAGTTTCAAAGCCTGTATACTTAAAATACCATTTTCTGTTGGCATTCATGTCAACCAGCTAAAAATCACTGTATCACATTCTACATCTTTTTAAATTCGGCGGTTAGCGAAGATCCATCTGTAAGATCCAAAAAAGTAAATTTTTCTTACTTTACGAAAAGGACAGGATCTCTTTTTTTGTGACCCCGACAAAGGTGTCACACGAACATTTGAGAAGGTCGTTTATTGTCTTAGAGCGTAAAAAATCAACAGGAAGGCTATGAAGATTGATTGCGCTATGAAAATCGATCGGCGTCTTTCATAAGGTTGTGACGCCGCACCGTGCAGGAACAGTGTAATCATGAATGGGTAGATCATTATGAAGTGACGAAAGGTAAACGTGGTGCTTACGACGACAAGCAGTGTGAACAAAAAGGTTAGAGACATTTTCTTCATTGAGCGAAAGCTAAAGAGGATGTAGGGCAATCC
This sequence comes from Clostridiaceae bacterium, assembly GCA_012800135.1. Taxonomy (GTDB): domain Bacteria; phylum Bacillota; class Clostridia; order Saccharofermentanales; family DTU023; genus UBA4923. Next base: position 511 of record JAAZJV010000101.1, read on the forward strand.
GTGAAGTTGCACGACGGTGCCTATGCTGACGACGGATTCAATGACGGTGTTGAGAGAAAGTGATCGCAGAAATGGAGCGAAAATCCAGATCGGTGCCGGCATGATAAGTCCGAAAGCCATCCGTATAAAGATCCCAAAGGGAAGAAGAGGCTCTGAGAAGATAAATTGTGAAACGCCCGGGTTTGTTGTCAGCAAATAGCTTGAATATTTCGTGTAAAAAAAGTTCATCATCTGAGGCAAATAGAATTGTTGCATCACGATCGGCAACGCCGCTAGGAATAGGAGAAGGCAGATGAGATAGTGCCTTTTTTTGTTTTTTACCTCCATAAACAGGAAAGAGAACGCCATGATTGCCAAGATGAGAAAAAAGTTGAACTTCCTTACCCAGTATCCAATGTACAGGGCAGGCAGCGTGATAAGAGCGATCCATAGTCTATGTGGCCATGAACACGTTTTTCTAAAAAAAAGATCCCAATTGACGTACATGAATACGATGAGAAAAATGCCGACTGTATCGCGGAACACGTGTCCTGAAATGTACAAGGCATGTGGGAAAAGGGCGGTTAGAAGGAAAATCCGACGGCTTGTGCGCTCGTTTTGCGGGAAGTGCTTTCGGTAATAATCGGAGATCATTAAGGCTACCGCCAGCCACAAATGGACGTTGATAATGCGAAAACAGATCGTATGGTAACCGCCGAAAAGATCACAAAAGCGCATGAGCCAAGCGAGAAGCATGAGGAAGCCTTTGTAATCAAACGACTCAAAGGCTGTTCTGGCGTTGATATCGGCCATCGTGTACATGTCGCACTCGATCGCGTATCGGGCGTAGTTCTCAAAATATAAATCGTCGGAGCCGCCTAGGTAATAGCCGTTACGATACATTTCGAAGTTGCCGGCATAGATCAATACGACGGCACCCAATGCGATAAAAGAAGTCAGCATGAGCGCGTCCATGCTGTGCGTGTTCGGGCGATAAAAAAACAAAAGGAAAAGCGACGATAGTAAGCATACGATGGTGATGGCGATACTTTCGTAGAGCATGCCGAGTCCGATAGCGAGCAACACGTGCATCAAGATGTAGTCACGCAAGGAAAACCGATCTTGACGAACGGTCACATCATAAAAGAGTACGGCAGGAAAAAAATCCGCCTGTTTAGACTGCGCCATCATCCTTGATATCCTGTCATGAGCAAAGATCCTTTTGTCAAAAGCATTGTCGTCATTGGAATCTTTGTGATTTTACCATATCGTGTATAATCTTGCTCTTTATGTCAAAAAGAACTGTGTATCCGTAGTTTAGTGGGAAGGGTTGTTTTTAACGTCTTTTCTGTGCTTTTTCTCGAGGGCGCCGGTGCCGCCTTCGACGATGCCGGATCCTTTGAAAACGCTTTTAATGGTGAGGAAAAAGCATCTGACATCCATAGAAAAGGAGAGGTTGGCTACGTACTCGCCGTCCAGCTTTGCCTTGACAGGAATCTCAAGTTCGTCTCTGCCGTGTACCTGCGCCCATCCGGTAAGTCCGGGAAGCACATCGTTCGCGCCATACCGATCGCGTTCACGAACCAAGTCATCCTGATTCCATAGCGCAGGCCGCGGTCCGATGATGCTCATGTCTCCTTTTATGATGTTGAAAAGCTGCGGCAATTCATCTAGCGATGATTTTCGAAGGAAACGGCCGCTTTTCAGGAGGTATTGCTCCGGATTCTCCAAAAGATGTGTCGGCACGTCTTTTGGCGTATCAAGGCGCATGCTCCGGAATTTATATATTGGAAAAAGGCGTTTGTGTTTGCCGATGCGCTGTTGCTTGAATAATGCCGGGCCGGGATCTTCTTTTTTAATCACACACGCGATGATGCCCATCGGGATAGCGAGCAGCACGATGGCGATCGCGCTGAAGATTATGTCGATCAGTCTTTTGAAAAAACGTTTGTACATCTAAGGTCATGCCATCCTGTTTCATGCCGTAATAATGCTCTATCTCTATAGAAAACCCTATGACCGCTATCATTCTACACTACACCGAACACTGTAAAAAGAGGGTGAAAGAGAAGCGGTCAAATGATCACCAGTGCTCAACAGGACATAAAAGAGGCTGAGGTTTTAGAGTCCTCAGCCCCTTTTATATTCCGTTTAACAATAATGATCAGAATAATTTCTTAGTTGATTTAAGAATGCCGCCGGCATTTTCGGCGGACAGCTTTAACCATATACCGTTAATAACTCTTTTCAACCTTCGCATCCACTGCGTTTTTCCTAACGCTTTCAATACCGTTGAGACAACCAGCCTTAGCTTTGTAACCCTCGGAAACGGCAATTATTTCGCCGTTTCTTGCTTTTAGCCGAAAACGAAACTCGCCCGCCTTATCTTTGAACATTTCAAATTTGGGGTTAACGGCTGTTTTGACAGGATCCGCGGTCTGATCTTCGAAGTTTGCGATGGGAGCATTTTTGGAAACGCTCTCAATGCCATTGAGGCATGAGTCTTCGGCGACATATACCTCTGATGTGGCAATTATTTCACCATTATTAGCTACAAGATTAAACGCGTACCCCATATTCTTCGTCCTGTTGATTACAAACTTTCCCATAATTCACTCCCTTCATTTAAGTGATTGAATATATTTTAATATTATATGCGACAACATTCAACCTCATATTCTTAGAAAACGGATCGTTTTTTATTAGCGATCTCGTGTTGTGTTTATTCGTGCATGGTAGAATGACACGAGGTTAAGAAATTTTTGGAAAGGAAGTGAAGATCGGCCAATGAAAATGTCGAATCAACTGATTGAACGATCCTGTGGGGCGATCGTGTTCCGTCTTTTTGGAGGTCGATTGCAGGTATTGATGGTGCGCCACTATGCCGGCCATTGGTCTTTTCCGAAAGGGCATGTGGAGGGACGTGAGACGGACAAGGAAACGGCCGTTCGAGAAGTTTTAGAAGAGACCGGGATAAAAATCGCGATACTTTCCGATTTCATTGAAGAATCTACCTATGAGCCGCGGCGGGGAGTAAAGAAGACCGTTCGCTTTTTTATTGGCGATTATGTAGGCGGTGAGCTCTTGCCGCAGCAGGAGGAAGTTTCTGACGCAAAGTGGATGACGCCGGAGGAAGTCCTTGAGCTGCTGACGTTTGACCGAGATCGCGAGATTTTTTGCAGTGCGCTTTCACATATCGGTTTTGCTTTGGTATGTGACGGTGACGATACTTTTACACTGAAGTTACACTACACAGTGGATGAACTATTGCATATTATGCGTTTTCTTCGCAGCGATGAGGGATGTCCATGGGATCGTGAACAGACTCATGAAAGCATTGCAGGAAACATGCTTGAAGAGGCTTATGAGGTTGTCGACGCGATCATGAGCGGCAACAAAGAAGATCTTTGCGAGGAACTTGGAGATGTCCTCATGCAAGTAGTGTTTCACGCGAGCATGGCTGAAGATGAGGGTCTCTTCGATTTTGACGACGTCGTTTCAGGCATTTGTCGTAAATTGATTTCACGGCATTCACATCTTTTCGGTGACGATCAGGCGAAAACGCCGGAAGAAGTGCTTTCCATTTGGAATAAAAATAAAGACAGAGAAAAAGGGTTTAGCAGTGTGCGCGAATCGATGGAGGCTGTGTCGCGCGCTCTTCCCGCGCTGACACGTTCTTTGAAGCTCCAGAAGCGAGCAGCGCGAGTCGGTTTTGATTGGCCTGATGCAACAGGGGCGCTCAATAAAATAAAAGAAGAGTATGGCGAGCTTCTTGACGCCTTGGCTATCTGCCGGAGTATTGATGCGTCAAGGGCTGATCGGCAGGTTGAAGTTGCGGGTATCTTGAGTACTTCGAAGAATCCTTCAGATGATTCCGACATCAGTCAGTCTCTTTATTCTGCGAAACGAGAGGCTGTGGAAGAGGCGGGAGATCTGCTCTTTGCCGTCGTAAATGCGCTGCGCCTCTCCGGTATCGATCCTGAAACAGCGCTTACGATGTCATCGGAAAAATTCATAAGAAGATTTTCGGAGGTGGAACGACTCGCATTATCTGATGGCCGAAAGCTGGAGTCGATGACCTTGGAAGAGATGGATATGCTTTGGAAAAAGACAAAAGCGGAAGAATGATCGACTGAGCACCTGAAACGACGAAGTCCTCGAAAAAATTGTGACGACGTCTCTCTGACGGCGAATTCGCGAACGATTTGACGATTAACTATGCTGCCCAGTCAGCGATGCCGTGAAGATTCTGAGAACCTGATGAAAACGGAAAGAATTGGCATTGGGAGCGATTTGATAAGAAAAGGATAGGAACGACGATGAGACTGGATAAATTCTTAAAGGTATCGCGCATTGTGAAGCGCAGGACGGTTGCCAATGAGATGGCGTCCGCCGGCCGCATTGATGTCAACGGCAAACAGGCAAAGCCTGGCACGGATGTCAAAGTAGGCGACGTCCTTGACATCGGTTTTGGACAGAATCGGACGCGCGTTCGCATTCTGGAGATTCGGGAACATGTACGAAAAGAAGAGGCTTCCTCTTTATTTGAAGTGCTTCCTGTAGAAGACTGATCGCCTATTTGGTACGTATTTAAGCATGCATCAAGAGGGATATTTGCTTTTTTTCATAACCTAACTCAACCGTTTTTTCATAACCTAATTTAACCGCATCAAGAGAGATGTCCCTTAATATTACAGTCTGTAATTCAACTGAAATAATATAGCCGGAGGAATAAGACACCTTTTTGTTTGCAAAAGTGGTACTGCTGTACTATCATGGTAACCACCATTAACAGGACGTCAGGTTGACAGGTATACATGATGAGCCAACGGCAAGCCCAAAGCAGCATCAAGAATCAACGCCGGACGACCCCGGTCTTTTTGCTTCGCTTTTTTGTTGGCATCAGTGCCATTATTATTCTGGCGCTTTGTTTTTCTACTTTCCTTAAGCAGCAAAACGAGTTTGCTGTTTTATCGAAGGAAAGACGCCGACTTGAAAAAGAGCGAGACGAACTTGCCGATGATTATGAAATGCTCAAAAACCTTAACGAGATGGCGGACAGCGATATCTATATCGAGCACATCGCTCGACAATACTTAGATATGGTGCGACCCGGCGAATTTTTAATCATAGAATAATAAGGAGTCGGAGAATTCGACTTTGATGGACGAAGGGAGGCGCGACATGAAAAACGATCTTCTCATCGTCGTGGATATGCAAAATGATTTTGTGGATGGCGCTCTCGGAACGCCTGAGGCACAGGCCATTGTGCCGCGTGTTGCGGAAAAAATCAGCCAATTCGAAGGCCGCGTCATCTTTACTCAAGACACACACGATGATCAGTACTTAGAGACGCAGGAAGGGCGTATTCTTCCTGTGGAGCACTGTATTCGCGGTACGCGCGGGTGGGATATCATTGACCAACTTGACCCGG
>JAAZJV010000102.1 GCA_012800135.1 Clostridiaceae bacterium
CACGCGAATTCCTCGGTTCCTCATGAATTCGATCTGTTTTTCATACGTTCGGAAAATGATGGGTTTGAGCATAATGATCGTATTCCTCGCCCTTTCTTGAAAATGAGTTGCGCTTAGAAGACGGGTTGCCATCGAAAGCATGCGTCTAGCGATCAGCCACTGTTCTTGAGAACGTTGATGTTCGCGAAGCATGGCGGCGCTCCGAAGCGCTTTCCTGCTTTGACACGGGCTGCATTTTTAAAGAACTGAGTTTATTGTAGCAAAATTCGCTATGTTTATTACGATCCCTGTAAGTGCGGATCAAATCTCTTCTTTGTAATACCTGTAAATGTGTGCGAAATTTTTTCTAATCCTGTAAATATGCTATATGAATGAAAATACGATCTATGGATCTATTTAACCATCCATCCACCATCGACCGGAAAAGGTCGAATAGTAGAGCGGTATGATTTGGCCCTCAATTCGACACAGCCAGCATTCGCCGGAGCCTGAGGATTTGGCTGCGCGATGTCCGACATAGCGTGATGCGGTGACATCGTAGTGTGTGCCATCATCTTTTATGATTTTCAGCGGACGTTGTACGCCGGACGAACGCATCTCAAGCAGTACGGTGACGGGAACAGAGCGGCTCATGATCCAAACACACCGACGGGATGAATGACGTTTTCGCTTCGGATGTCATGTTCCGTGAGCGTGCGGTCTACCAATGAAATACCTCGACGCACCGAAAGACCACCGTAGCGCTTTCTTAAGTGATCGACTGTGACTTCCAGATCAAAGATAAGCTCACGTTTTTTCTCAGAAAAAAGATAAGATTGTTGTCTGAGCCGGGCGACAGGGATTAATTTGCACGCACGAACACCGAGGCTGCGGATCCGCTGATCTGAGAATCTGTTGGACATGATGAGTTCGAAAGCCTGCGGCGCGAGTTCCGTGCAGAGTTGCGTAGGAAATAAAAGAGGAGCTTGGCGTTCAATGTGATTGAACTGGTCGTCGCGCAGACTGACCTGAACCGTGCGAGCGGCCATATCTGCACTTCGAAGGCGACTGGCGACCGACTCAGAGAGCATGTAGGTTACGGCGCGGATATCTTCTTCGGTACAAAGGTCGTGGCGCGTTGTGATGGAGTTACCGATAGATTTGACGGATGATTCGTGTCCTGACACGGTGACAGGTGCCGTGTCGAGTCCTGCCGCAAATCGAAAAAGCTTTAGACCTACGATACCGAATCTTTTTTGCAGGTAGTCAGGGCCGAGCGCAATGAGTTCGCCGATGGTTTTAACACCGATACGGCGGAGTTTTCTAATCGTCGCGGGGCCGACATAGAGAAGCGCATTGGCGGGAAGAGGATAGACGATTGATTTGGCATTTGTGCGCGTGATGTGCGTGGTGCCGTCCGGTTTGTTAAGGTCGCTGCCGAGTTTGGCGTAAACTTTATTCCAGCTCACACCGATGCTGCAGGTGAGACCGAGTTCATGGCGGACGCGGGCGCGGATTTCTTCAGCGACAGCGAATCCGTCGTCATTCCGGCAACCTGTGAGATCAAGCCAGCATTCGTCGATGCCAAAAGGTTCGACGCGATCGGTGTACTCACGGTAGAGTTCCGAGGCGAGACGGCTGTAATGGAGATAGCACGCGAAATCAGGCGGAACCAATACGAGATCACGACATTTTA
>JAAZJV010000103.1 GCA_012800135.1 Clostridiaceae bacterium
TACGGGCCTTCCGGATGAATCGATAAAGGATATCGATGAGGTGCTGAACATGGTAAATACACTTCCACTGAACCATGTCTCCATTTATGCACTCTCTGTTGTGTCGGGTACGCGTTTTGGGGAACTTTTTCGAAGATATCCGGAGCGCTTTCCGGATGACGAGATCGAGCGCCGGATGACACACCATCTTGTCGCCGGTCTCGAATCTGCGGGATTTCAGCATTATGAAATTAGCAATTTTGCCCGTCCCGGCGCCGAATCGCGACACAATACGGTGTACTGGGAGGCTGATCCATATCTTGCAGCAGGGCCGTCGGCGTCAAGCTATATGGGCGGTATCCGACGCACCAATCCTTTGTCAATCGATAAGTGGCTTCGTCACCTTTATACCGAAGAGGGAGGTCCCTTCGGCGCAGCTACGATCGATGAAATCGTCGACGAAGATGCTGCTCGCGTCGAGACGGTGATTCTCGGTCTTCGACTTTTACGCGGAGTGAGTCGCTCCGTTTTTCAAGAGCGTCACGGTGTGCCACTCGATACTCTTTATTTTCAAACGATAGAATCGCTCATTGCAAAAGGACTGATCGACGACGATTCAGAATATATTCGCCTGACATCGCGAGGATTCGACTTCGCAGATGAGGTGGCGCGTGCTTTTTTATAGTGAGGCTCTTATCGCGAGTTGGCAATGTGTTTTTCTATTTTTACCAGTCTTAGGAATGCCTGTTTGTATTGTTATCATGGCGAAGGGAAGGCTTAGATCTGTCGCTGTCGATGAGATAGTTCCTGTTATCAACGTTATGTCTTAATTGTTCGAAAAAATGTCACGATCCTCACAACGCATCAATTGACAGGTCATCGGTCAGATGATAAAGTCAAATTAGCACTCTTTGACTTAGAGTGCTAATACATCGAAAGGCGCAAGTGTCATGGACGAACGGAAGAAAACAATTCTTAAAGCGATTGTAGACGATTATGTGGCAACTGCCGAACCGGTCGCCTCCAAGGCGCTTGTTAGAAATCATAACCTACAGCTCTCTTCGGCTACCATAAGAAACGTCATGGCCGAACTTGAGGATATGGGTTACTTGGAGAAGCCGCATACTTCGGCCGGTCGTATGCCTTCGGATAAAGGGTACAGGGCATATGTCGACAATCTTTTGTCGGTGCCGCCGATTTCTAAAGAAGATGAGAAAGCGATTCGTGATTTTCTGTCGGTGAACGTCAATAAGGCGCAGGATCTTATTGAGCGAACGGTGGAGTGTCTGTCGAAGCAGACGAATTACGTCTCTGTGGCGCTGTCACCCGAATATTCGGATTCGAGTATCGAGCAAATCAAGATCATGATGATTGAGCCGGGTCGCGCTATTGTTGTGATCGTTTTGTCGGCAGGTGTGGTGCATGATCGACTGATTCGGATCCCGGCGATGCTCGATGAAAAGCAACTCAATTCCATCGCGCATTCCATAGAACGTTGTCTTACAGGCAAAAAATTGGACGATATCACCTTGATTACTATTTCTTCAGCTGCTGAAGGCACCGGTCTTCCCGACGCGCTTGTCAATCAAGTGCTATACGAGGCATACATTGCTATCAAGCAGACAGAAAAGATCGAAGTTTTCATCGACGGCCGACATAGGCTTTTACAGCATCCTGAATTCAAAGATGTTGAGCGCGCGTCGCGTTTTTACAGTGTGCTCCGTCAAACACAGATGGTTGCAGGCTATATGCGCGATGTGCAGCAAGAAGAGGAAGCCAAGTGTCGTGCAGCCATGTTTGATCAATACGATGACGACGCCGAAAAGGAACTTTCAGTGCGAAAGCCGGCCTACATGGTTCGCATCGGACAAGAAATCAATATCGAAGGCATGGAAAACGCGTCTTTCATTACGACAACGTATCGCATGGGCGGTGAGATTGCCGGCCAGATCGGGATTATCGGCCCAAAGAGAATGAATTACGGCGATATGATCGCTCAAATCAGCTTTGTAAATAAGGCTATGTCTGCGGAGGCGCGACGTCATTGCGGCTTGCCTCCTGAAGATGAGAATGACTTCGAAATGTATCCGTTCGAAGCGCAGGAATAATGAAAATACAATGTTTTGAAGCGTGAGTACGTGTCACATCCGAATGGAGCGTAGTCACGTGAGAGTATAGAAAGGTAAGCGTTTTTACCCATAAACTGCGGTAAGAAGCGCCGGATGTGTAAAGGCAACTTGTTCAGAAGATGGACGAATCCGATCGCATCCTAACTGGACATTAGAAGGATGTTTATGAAAAACAGAAAAGAGAAAGATCAGAAAAACAAGACACCTTCAAAGGATAACGCTAACGACGGAATCCAAGGTGACGCGTCATCTGAACAAGAGATTCAGCATAAAGAGAAAAATGCTGTAAACGACCGTGCTGACAACAAGGCACATGTTGAAAAAGATCGTGATGATACGAAAGATGTAGATCCCTCGGACGACACGGAAAAGGATGAGGAAATTTCGCACGAAGAACAGTTGGCCGCTCTAAACAACCGTTATCTTCGAGTCTGTGCCGACTTCGATAATTTTCGTCGCCGCTCCGTAAAAGAGAAGGAATCAAGTTACGATGACGGAATTATGGACGTATTGCGCGAATTGATGCCTGTTGTGGACAGCATGGACGCTGCGGTGAAAGCAGCTGAAAAATGGGACGATGCAGAACATGGCAAGGAATTTGCCGACGGTATGACGCTCATCATGGATCAGTGGACGAAGGCTCTGGAAAAACTCGGTGTTGAGGAAATTCCGGGCGAAGGATCCGCGTTTGATCCCGGCGTACATCAAGTCGTAGCGCACATCGAGGACGATGCATATGATGAGAATACCGTCGTTGAAGTCTACCGCAAAGGTTACGTAAAGGGATCTCGCGTCATCCGCCACAGCATGGTGAAAGTTGCTAACTAATATAAAAGGAGCCATTGTCGTTGTCTTGTCGATACTTTAAGAAGGCCAGGCAGTAACGATTCGATCGAAGAGCACCCGATCTTGAAAAGAACCTTAAACTCAAGAATCTTTGTGAAACAATATTTCAACAAAGGAAAAATCATACAGAAGAAAGCGAACTAAAGCGCATAAAATATATATAAACCCGTAACACAAAAAATACAGGTTTTAAGAAAAGAGGATAAGACATGGGAAAAATTATAGGAATTGATCTTGGCACGACGAACTCAGTAGTGGCCGTTATGGAAGGCGGCGAACCGGTTATCATTCCAAACGCCGAAGGCAGCCGTACGACTCCGTCGGTTGTGGCGTTTACGAAAGATGGCGAGCGACTCGTCGGTCAAATCGCGAAGAACCAAGCGCAGAAGAATCCGGAACGTACAATTATGTCGGTCAAACGCAAGATGGGTACCGATTACCGCGTGCAGATTGATGACAAGTCGTATACAGCTCCGGAAATTTCCGCGATGATTTTACAAAAA
>JAAZJV010000104.1 GCA_012800135.1 Clostridiaceae bacterium
ATGTTACCTTATTCACGGACGTTTGGCACCTCGCTTGATGAATTATTTCCGTTGTTGTATTGACGTCCATATGCAGGTCATGATTGAAAAATGGCAACAAAATTAACAACTATTTTCTGAATCCTGATAGGAAGGCTCAGTCAAGACATCACTGCTATTTCGCGGGTCATATTCTGTCGCTTCGTCACCTTCTTTTGGGTCATGTTCGATGGATTCTTCTGTCGTTAAACGATCATTTATATGGCTTCCTCTTGTGTGCGTTGGCGTTGTCTCATCCTCAAACGTGCTTGGAACCGTCCTCAACGATGTCAGCATGAGAACGATCTGAATCGTTGCCGCCGCGAGGAAGATGTATTCAATGGAGATAAAGTCAGCCAGCGGGCCAAGAAGGATGGATCCTAAGGGGATAGCGGCTGAACCGATCATATACAAAAGCGCAAACACGCGTCCATGATATTCCGACTCCACCTCTTTTTGGAAAAGCGTAGTGACAGCTGTCGAATAAAACGGCACAATCATACCTAAAAGAAGTGCCAGTACGGCAAAGACCGAAAACAGAATCGAATCCAAAAGGGCGAGCACAGAAACGGTGAGCATGACCGAAGCAACTAACAAACCTGAAGTTCGGACGGTGCGAAGACAACTGTTGAAGTAACCTTTGAACGAAACGAGCAAGCCGCCGATCGCCATGCCGGCAAATAGCGCTGTTTCTGTCGCCGTGATGTACCAGACTTCTGTGCCGAAATGGCGGCGTATAAATAACGGAATGAGCGTGATGACCGGCGAGAGCATCAGCATGAAACCGGCGTATGTCAACATGAGATTGCGAAGCGGAGTGATCTTGTTTACGTATGAAAAACCTTCACGGAATTTCGAAAGACCTGATTCGAGTGCCTTGCGGCCTGTTATCACATCTTCTTGCAAAGGTGTTCCTTCTTGCGAGACGGTGTCATGGCGATGCTCCGGGAATCCCCAGTAGTCGCCCTCTTTGAGTCGCGGCGTTTTTCCCAAGGCGTTGACGATTTTGCCGGTGACTTGATGCGGAATGGGGATGAAAAACATGATGGAAATGCCGATAATCGCCGTGACGACATCAACTAAGAATACTGACCAAATAGGGGTGAGTGAAATCAAGACGCCGCCGAAGATAGGCGAGAGCAACATCAGCATATTGCTGATCGTGCTGTAGATGCCATTGATGCGGACAAGTTTATCTTCAGGAGTGATCTGAGGAATGAGGGCTTGATTGGCCGGACTTTGGATACCGCCGCCCAGCGAACGGATCGCCGACACGAGATAGATCATCCATGTTTGAAGCCCATTGAGGAGCGACATTACCATCAGCCAGGCGGTGGCAAGCGCAATACCGAAATCGGACAGCATGATGAGCCAGCGGCGGTCATAGCGATCTGCCCATACACCTGCGAAAGGCGCGACGATCAATTGCGGAATCAAGGAAGTGACAGTGATGATTGTCATTGATGTGGCTGAGTTCGTCTGCAAGGTGACATACCAGATGATCGCAAACTGAACGAGCGACGATCCGAGCAGAGAAACCGCCTGTCCACTCAAAAAAGCTGTGATGACGCGCCGGCTTAGCGGCCTGTTTTTTACCTCCGTTGTAGCCATCTGAGGAAAAGTATAGCATGAATATGTCTTGTCAAATTTTCCAAAAAAGCATGCGAAATCTCATTTTTTTGTAAGAAGCGTGCTAGAGTGAAAAGCGTTGTTTCGTTATTGGTTGTTCCTGCCTTCGTTTCTTTAGCACATCAACGAAAAGGTGATATGCTTATAAGAAGAAGCGAACTGAAACGACAGTTAAAACCTTCTGATTTCGCATCATGAACGTATAGGCGCATAAATATGAGAGGGAGACAAAATAAAGAGGCTAAAAGCAAAAGTAAAGCGGCGATGAAAGTTCGCTGAGCTATTTATTATAGATATTTAGAGAAAAAACAGATAACAGATAGGGAGAATAACATGGGTGTTAATTGGAAACATCTGATAAAGCGACTGGCGGATCGCGGTGCTGAATATGCCGATGTCCGCTATGTTCCAAAAGAAGAAAATGACACGTTGTTCATGTGGAACGGCAATCTTATTGCGTTTGACCGTTCCGAAGAAAGGGGATACGGTGTTCGTGTTCTCGTCGACGGCGCCTGGGGTTTTGCAGCTTCTTCGAGTGATGAAGAAGCGGAAGCGGTCTTTGATCGCGCTTTTGACAACGCGGCTGCTGCTTCCAAACGAAGCCGTCGACCGATTCGACTGGCTGATAAGGACATCGTGAAAGCGCGATTTGAAAGTCCGTGCGGCATAGATCCGTTTGAAGTTCCGCTCCTTGAGCGTGTTGCGGTCATGAAGGACATTGACAGCGCGCTTCAGCATAAAGACGTCCCACAGCGTGTCGTTTCGATCAATACGACACGCAAAACGATTCGATATTTTGATTCCGAAGGCGCTGAAATAGAAAAATATATCATTGAAATATTCCCGGCGATCCAAGTGGGCGCCTTTGATTCGGAAGGCGTCATGCAACAACGCGGTTATCGGCCGCCTCGTCTCGGTCCGACTCGTGGCTGGGAAGTGATGAATAAGGAGCATTGGAAGCGCGAATCGGATCGTGTGCTGAGTGAGCTTTTCGAGGTGATCGCCGCACCTGTCTGTCCTTCAGAGCGTTGCTCGGTGATTCTCATGCCGGACATGATGTTTCTTCAAGTGCACGAGACGATCGGTCACGCGTTGGAGCTTGACCGCATTTTGGGCTATGAGCTCTCATATGCCGGCGGATCGTTCGTTAGGCTCGACGATTTCGGCAAACTTCAATACGGTTCTGAAAAATTGAACGTTAGGGCAGATGCGACGCTTGTCAACTCTCCGGGCAGCTTTGGCTTTGATGACGACGGTGTCGCAGCGAAAAACAGAATGTTGATCGAAAACGGGATCCTGACAGGCGCCATCACATCGCGGCAGATGGTCATGGAGGCCAACGACCGCGCTGGTCGCGAGATCTTCCCGGACTCCGGCGGCACAAGTCGCGCGTGCGCATTTTATCGTGTTCCCATCGAGAGAATGACTAACATCAACGTCGATCCGGGAGAGGATGGCACGTTGGAAGACATCATTAAAGACACGGAACGCGGCGTCATTTTATCCGGTGAAAGAAGCTGGTCCATCGGATCTACTCGCGAGCAGTTCCACTTCGCGACGGATATTGGCTGGCTCGTTGAAGATGGCGAGAAGAAAGGCGCACTCCGCAACTGCACGTACGAAGGGATGACACTTGATTTTTACCGGTCGTTGTCCAAAGTTGGCGACGAGTCGACTTGGGAAGTACAATATGTCGATAATTGCGGCAAAGGCGCGCCGTCGCAGGAGATGCAGCTCGGACACGGCGTTCCTGTCTGCCGTTTTGACAATGTGAAAGTGGGTGAGTGACCATGGCAAAAGAAAACGCGATTAAAGTGTTACAGGAATTGGCGGCGTATGCTCGTAGTAAAGACGCCAAGGCCATGTTTGCATGGCAATCGGAAGACAGTCGTTTCGTTCGGTACGCCAATTCAGCCGTCTCGCTCAATACACGTGAAATCCTCACGAAACTGGAAGTCACGGTCTATGGCGATCGAAAAATGGCCTCGTCCTCCATCATGACTGACGCAAATGATCTCGATTCAATGAAGAAAGCAGTCGACAAAGCCGTTGAGATGCTTCCCTTCGCGGCGCCTCTGACGTATCAGCCGACGATATCCGTCATACCTGAAACGGTCATTAGTGAGGAAGCTTATGACTCTGCTGTCGTAGCCATGACAAGTGATGACGTCATTGCTTTTGTCGAGGAGGCCGTCTCCGGTTTGGAAACGGAAGATATCCTGCTCTCGGGTAATATCTCTTCGGGTGTCACGGAGCAGGCGTTTATGTCGACTGAATCGACGGAAGCCGTGTGCTGGCGGGCGACCGATATCGGGATAACGCTCGTTTTGGCGTCGCTTCAAGACAAATGGGAAGTGAATGCCGAACAGTTTGCAGGCAGGGTGGAAGATCTTGACGCCGGTGCATTGCACGATCGGCTTTCGTGGCTTGTGGAACTTTACACCACCGCTCCCGCGGAGCGCGTGCCGGAACAGCCGTTTACCGTTGTTTTCGGACCTGCCGCGCTGGCGACCTATGTCGATTACCATACGTGGATCGGATTTAACGGCGGCGCTATGAAGCGCGGGTTTGCCATGCTGAATCCTGATGATATCGGACAGAAGGTTTTGTCCGACCGGTTCACGCTTATGGAAGATCCTACGCTGCTTGAGACATATCCGCGTCCTGTTGATCAATACGGTCGTGCGCGGAAGCCTCGCCCGATCTTTGATCGAGGTGTGTTCCAAGGATTTATCTGGAGACAATCGGATGCCGATGAATTCGGTGAAAAGGCGACGGGTCACGACGTGACGTCGCTTTCTGTTGCGATGAAAGGCGGCGACCGGAAGGTCAGTACGATCCAGGAGTTTGCGGCGCTGCCGCGTGACTGCGACATACTCTACATTCCGTATCTGCACTACACAGGACTTGTCAACCCAACGAAAGGTATTGTTACGGGCACATCGCGCTTCGGTCCGCTCTGGCTTAAAAAAGACGGCTCGATCGCCGTTCCCTATAATGTGCGCTTTACCGTGTCGCTTAAGGATCTCTTTGGGGACAACCTGCGCTGGGTGTCTGAAAAAACAGTGCCTTGGGGAGAATCATCCCATTACAGATCGCGCAACCCCGGCGCTACTGTCGTTCCTGTGCTCGCCTGTGTTGACAACATCAATATCGAATTGTCGAACGAGAGCTTCTAATAACTTACTCGTACGGGCGCATGCGCCATTCTTCCGGATGCTCGGAGGTCGTGTACACCGTGTACTTTGAAATGAGCGCGCAGGGACGATATGTCATTTTGGATTGGCGAAGACCGGGGTCGCCGTTGTCGTCTTCGCGATTTATAAATGCGACGTCGGGATCGTTTCCGAACATTTTCATGAATTCGGAGACGAGCATCTGATAAACTCCGCGGTAGTTCGTGTCGGCTTTTTCCACGTGGTTGTAAAGGGTGTTGCCAACTTTTTCAGCTAGAGAAAACCCGACGACGTCATCGCCTACATAGAGTGCGCCGCCGAACATCCCATAAAGTTCCCAGTGATCGAAGATTTCGATGATTTTGTCTGCTTCTTCAAGAAGGGCGACATTGTCTTTCGGGATCTCGTCGATCTGTTTTTCAAAGAAACGGCGGACGTCCTCAATATTGATTCTAGTGATGGCTTCAAAACGCCAGTCGGATACGCTGCGCATGAATTGGCTGATGTTGTTGCGTGTCGCTTTGTGTCCCCTGCCTTTAAGTTCGAGAAGGTCTTTTGCTTCGTGGAGATAATCGAAATAATCGCGCTCGGTTACGGCGTGAAACTCCGGGTAACGCGCTGATAAGTATGGCAGATCTAAATCGCCGACGATACAAAAGACGAGCGGTTCATCTCTTTCTTGACAGTAGGCATCGAGCAGATCAAGCGCTTCAGAGCGATTTTTCCCTAGTGGCACAGTGTACGCTTTGTGTGTCCCGAAGATTTTCATGCGAAAAATCAAGCATGAGGCGGCGATGGTGTATTCGTATTCGAAAAAATCACGCCAAATAAATGTGGCGCCGAGTGTGAGGTCACAAAGAAGTTGCGGGTTCTCCTGCAGGTATGGCCGTACGGTCGTAATATCCTCAAGATTCAGTTTTTTGAATGAAAGCATATGGGCAATGTCGCTCCTAGCCGATCAAGCCGGCGGCGAGGTCACGTTCTGCTTGCACGGCTGCGATCGCTCCGTCGGAACAGGCTGTGACAACTTGGCGGAGAGATTTTTTTCTGATGTCGCCGGCTGCGTAGACGCCGGGAATATTCGTTCGCATCTCATCATCGGTGAGGACATAACCGTTTTCTGTCGCAATCTTATCTTTGAAAAGCTCGGTGTTCGGGTTCAATCCGACAAACATAAACACCCCAAAGATGCCGTCTTTTTCGTCGGCTTTTATGATGCGCTCTTCTCCCGTTTTCGTATCGCGAACGGTGATGGAGGAGAGAACGTGCTCGCCCGATAATTCTGTGACGACCGAAT
>JAAZJV010000105.1 GCA_012800135.1 Clostridiaceae bacterium
ACAATGAAAAACTTGTGCGTCAAGAAGCGTTGAGGACGAAAATCCTGAAGATCATGGCCGATCTGGAGCTCGATGCCATTGTCTACCCGCATCAGCAACAGCTCGTCTGTAAAATTGGCGAATCTCAGCAGCAGCGCAACGGTGTGCTTTGTTCTTCGACCGGTTTCCCATCGATCGCAGTTCCGGCAGGGTTCGCGCCAGATCCCAACGCACCTATCGGTGTACCTGTCGGCTTAGAGATCATCGGAAGACCGTTCACGGAACCGGTGCTGATTGAAATCGCGTATGCGTTTGAACAGCTAACGCGCTTCCGTAAGCCGCCCGTTTCAACGCCGGCGCTCTGATCATGCCCGTTTTTAGTCGGCCATTACTTGGAGAGCACCATTCCGAAGACGATGATTTATCGGTAAGAGAAATCAATCGTCTTTCCGCCGCTGCTATCCGTGAAGCTCTCTCGTGTTGCTGGGACGATCTTGATGTGCGTTGCATGCCTGTCGTTGATTCGACGAATCTGGAAGCACGTCGTCTCCTTTCTGTTGAGAATAAAGAGTACCTCGTCGCTTCTTCCGCCCAATCGGCCGGAAGAGGGCGCCGAGGACGTATTTTTTATTCTCCCGGTGACGGGTGCGGCCTGTACTTTTCATTGGCGCTTCCGTGGTCGTATGAGGCACAGCCGACACAAGTGACAACGATGGCGGCGGTCGCAGTCTGTCGGGCGCTTGAAACACTTTACGGCCTGACCCCAAAAATCAAATGGGTCAATGACATTTTCTTGCAAGAGCGTAAAGTATCGGGTATTTTGACGGAAGGTTGGATTCGCCCGGAGACGCAGTCGATTGACGCGCTGATTGTCGGCGTGGGAATCAATCTCGTATCTCCAAAGGCCGGTTATCCTCAAGAGATTGCCGATACTGCCGGCGCGCTTGCCGACAGTATCTCGAATCAGATGACGAAATTGATCGACCCAAATAGCCTTTGCGCTGCGATTATCAACGCATTAGGTGTTATCATCGATGAACTTCCTGATCGCGCTTACATGGAAGATTATCGCCAACGCTGTTTTATATTGGGGAAGAGAGTTCTATTGGACGATGAGCGCGTCGTTATTCCGAGTACCGTCACGGATGACGGAACGCTTGTTGTTTTTGAAAACGGCCGGTACGAACAGCTTTCAACCGGCGAAATTCAAAGCATCCGTCTTGATATACGCGACGATGGATTGGTGGTTGAATAGTGATTGGCATCCTTGATCAGTGTTGTCACTTAGTTACAACCATCCGCTACTTCCCAACGCAAAAGATGGCTGCTAAGTGCCGCTTTTGGGTACTCTAGTGATTGGATTTTCTCATAGATTAACGGTGCTATATTTAACAGAGTGAAATCATAGACTAATGAATCTTGTTCTTTTTTGCTTAATATGGTATTGATGATAATAGTATGACGTGGCTACGTTCCACACCATAAAAAGAGAAGGGGAGAAAAATATGAAGAAAGCAATTGCGTTCACCCTCGTCGTTATCATCAGTCTCGGACTTGTCGCCTGCGGAGGCGGCAAAGACAGCATCGTCGGCAAGTGGGCTTATGAAGTGAATGAAGCCGGCGTGGAAGGAAAAATGATCTATGAATTTACCTCTGACGGAAAACTCAAGATCTCTATTGATACCGGAAATGCAGAAGCAGACAAACTAATAAATGCGTTATACAGCGCAATAGAGATGACCTATGAAGTTAAGGACGGAAAAATCACTTTAAAGAGTAACGATCCGTCGTTCCCGCCACTCGATGCTACGCCCTACACGATTGAAGGTGATACACTGAAGTTCGAAGACTACAGCATGAAGCGCGTTAAATAACACAATCTCTCTGATGATTCAAAAGGCCGATGCCGTCAGGTATCGGTTTTTTATGTGAAATCCTAAAAAGCATCTACTTGCAAGCGGCAATAAGCAATCGGAATCATAATGGAGTATCTCTTTGCCTGGAGAAATAAATAAAATGAACTCAAAAGGTTTATCTATTATCAGAGGCATTAAAATAGATAAGCAGATAAGCTCTCCAAAGGAACGACAACTACCCAGTAGTAATAGGCAATCGGAATCCTAAAAGAGCCTTAAATTACCGGAAAACGACTAACAAGAAACTGCACCTCGAAAACTGGGTGAGACATCCCAAACCGGAGGTGCAGTTTCTTGTTAAATGCAAATTACTGATAAATGTAACTTACCGCGGTTAAACCAAATGCCAGACTTTCAAAACTCATTCCAAGACATTTTTTTGAAACATGCCCCTGTCAATTTTTCAATTAATTTAGAAAAACAGACACCTCAGCCACAAGCTGCGTACAGTTTTTCATTTTATTTCGAAAAACTGGCACCCTCTGAAACAAGACGTCTACAGTTTTTCAGTTTTGTTAGGAAAAGCAGACAACAGGATGCCATCCATAGTGGACAGTTTTTCAAGTTTCATAGAATTATTGTCTGTAAGGAACTGACACCTCGCCAAATGCCGTGTCCGTCCGTTTTTTAAGATATTTTAGAAAAACTGGTCACAAGGCGTAGATTGGACAATTATTATGATTATTCAGAAAAACTGCCGTCATAGTGGATCCCATGACTTTGCATAGCCATTTTTTTAGTTAATTTAGAAAACCTGTCGTGGCCGATCTAGTGGGGTGGTCAATTTCTCAATTAATTTTGAAAAACGAGCTTTTTTGTCCCCATTAGTGGTTATTTTTTCATATTTATTAGAAAAAGAACCTTTCTCTCATAGAAGTGTATTTTTCTTTTTAGATAAAATCGAAAAACTGTCCAGAAGAATATGTGGTGAGACTGCCATTCCGAACATTGGATTAAAACGGATAAGCGCGATAAGAATGACGCGGTGCACATAGTGTTGCATTACGATTTTTACTACGGCGTCTGCTGCTCTGTTCAAACATCGACAAGCAGAGGCGGTAAAAAAACGATGTGGTTTTATAGAGCTTTATTGGGTAGAATGATCACTTGAAAAGCATGATGATTATGTTGTGAAGAATGTGAGCATGATTTTGTAGAATGATCACTTGTAATGTATGGTGATTACGTGGTGATGACAGTGAGCAAAATTTTGTTGCATCAAGATGAAAAGTATGATCATGATGTCGCAATCTAATAATTGAAGATCATCGAGACGAACTGCTTGTTTAAAAGAGGAATTCGGAAGGTTTTCAAGACGACTGAGATGTTGTGAAGATTAATTTTGAAGACCATCATGATGAATGGTTGTGTTAAAGAGGAATTTGGAAGACTGTCAAAATGAATCATCAGGAATATCTAAATGATGACAAAAACAAGAACCGTCCGACTAGAAGAAAGTCAACCCGCTTTATTGCTAGGGTGGCGCTAATGGCTGTTGTAATCATGGTTTGCAGTTTAATTCGGATACCGGTGGGACCTGTTCCCATCACGTTGCAAACGTTTGGTGTATTGCTTGCAGGGATTCTTCTAGATCCGGCAGAATCTTTTTTTTCTGTGCTTCTGCATCTCGTTTTGAAGATTATTATAGGTGGATGGGCTGTCGTGATATCGCCCAGTTTCGGTTTTGTTCTTGTCTTTGTTGTAGCCGCGCCGCTGCTATCTCTTTTGACTGCGCGAACACAGGGAAGATTGCGCCCGATGATGATTCATATCGTGCTCGTCTCGTTACTTATTTACTTCGTGGGGCTTTTTTATATGATGGGAATGTTGCGGCTTTATACGGGTGAGGCACAATCATTTTCACAGGCACTTACGTATGGTGTGTTGATATTCATTCCGGGTGACATCGCTAAAGCCACATTAGCCTGTTTGGTTGGTTATAAATTATATCCGCATTTTTCTTCTTCAGCTGCTCGGATAAACGCCTAGAAACAGAGAGAATTATGAAGAATTATGAACTGAAATTATATAGGGACAGAGATATTTAATCAGCTATTCAGCTTTACTCTAATTCAGTTGCCAAGAGATACCTCCGAGCAGATGAAAGGATTGAACCAGTATATCAACCTAAATCAATTCAGCTGCCAAGAGATACTTTCGATCAGCCGAAAGAGTTGAACTAGTTGTTTAGTCTTAATTAAATTCAGCTGCTAGGAGCACCTCCCAACAGCTGAAAAAGTTTATGCTATTCGCTTTAATTAATTCTTACTCCGTTGCCCGGAGAAACTCCGGGCAACGGAAAGATTATATGATCGATTTGCCTTAGCCTTAATAGATGTCTTTCTTACCGGAAAGAATGCCGAGCATAACGTTTTCTGGTGTCAGCGGCAGTCGGTAAAAGTTGATGCCGAGGGCGTCATAGACCGCGTTGGCAATCGCTGAAGGAACCGAAATCATCGTGTGTTCTCCGATGCCTCTAGCACCGTAAGGGCCGTTGTACTGTTTGTTCTCAATGTAGATTGGAACAATTTCATCCGGCATATCTTTCATGGTAGGAATCTTGTTGTCGGTGAAGGAGGGGTTCAGCAGGACGTTTTCATCGCTGAACTTATAGCCTTCAAGGATTGCGGATCCGATACCTTGTACGATACCGCCACAGACTTGTCCGTAAACGAATTTCTTGTTGATGACTTGTCCGATGTCAAATGCTGACGCGATCTTCTTCACGTGGATGTCACCCGATTCGATATCGACTTCGATATCGACGGCATGACAGCCGAACGTCCACACCGCGGCAGGGTAACCTTGTCCCGTCTCCGGATGGAGGTTCGTCAATCCGTCTGCCATGCAGATGCCGTGCGAAATCAGGGGTCCGCCTATGCCGGAACCGTTGGGGAACATGTAGCCTAAGGCGAGGTCTTTGTATGCGATCCGCTGTTCAGGACGGTGCAAGTTGTAAATGTAGCCGTCCTTGTGTCCGAGGAATTCCGGAGCGCTGTGCAGTACGGCGGCAGCAAGCCTCTTCATCTGCTTCACCATGTTGCGCGCCGCGCGGATGGTGGCGTTGCCTGCCATCCATGTGAGCTTGGACGCTACGGTGTTCCAGTCGTAAGGATTTGTTTCGGTGTCGGTGACACGGCGGCATTCCACCATATCGATCGGCACGTTCAGCTCTTCAGCGGCGATCTGTTCCAT
>JAAZJV010000010.1 GCA_012800135.1 Clostridiaceae bacterium
GCGCGATTTGCAACATGATCCATCCCTTGGCGCCTCCAGCGGGCGTGATACATCATGTGCAGCAAACAAACAGTGAAGTTCTCTTCATGCCTGATCTGTTTCTCGAACGCCTTGGAAAGTCACTGGATGAGGCATTGGATAAAATGCCAATAAAAAAAATCGTAGTCATACCTCTGATGACATCTGCAAATCGCCTTCCACGCTGGGTATATCAAATGACAAAGGGTCGCACTTCAAAACGTCACATGCCCTCAGGAACACGATGGATGACATGGAGTGATTTACACCATTGTTCTCGAAGGAATATAAGTGGAAGACAAAGTATAGAAGATCACGATATGGCGCCCAAGAATAACGCAAACGGTTCTGATCGTGTGTCGGTTTACCTTCACAGTGGCGGAACCACCGGTAAGTCTAAAATTATTGAACTGACCGATCTCAACTTTAATGCGATTGCTTGTCAAATTGTGTTTGCCATCGGTATTTCTCCGGGTAGCGATTATACGACAGGTCATTCCATGATCACTGTATTGCCTTTGTTTCACGGTTTTGGTCTATGTATCGGAATGCACTCTATGTTGGCAAATGCATGCTGCTGCATTCTTGTACCGCGTTTTTCGACGAAGGGTATCGCTCGCATCATCCGTAAGTACCGTCCTACCCTCATGGCCGGCGTGCCGACGTTATTTGAGGCGTTCTTGAACGCAGACGAGATGAAGAATATCGATCTATCCTGTTTCTCCGCATTTTTTTGCGGGGGTGATTCCCTGTCGCCCGACCTGAAGAAACGCTTCGACTCATTTTTAAAAGAGCATGGTTCTGATTGTCGCCTGCGCGAAGGGTACGGTCTTACCGAAACCGTCACGGTATGCAGCCTTACACATGAAGTAAGTGCTGATCGAAGCGGCATAGGTGTTCCGTTAACGAATATGGAGATGAAGATCATCAATCCGGAAACGCGTGAAACTTTGCCTGACGGCGAAACAGGTGAAATCTGCGTCACAGGCCCACAGATGATGAAAGGCTATCTCAATGATCCGGAATCCACCAAAAAAGCGCTCGTCCGACACGACGACGGTAAAATTTGGGTCGAAACGGGTGACCTTGGTTACCGCGATCCTGATGGATTTTACCATTTCAGAGGACGGATCAAGCGTATGATCAAGGTATCCGGCATCCCCGTTTTTCCGGCTGAAATCGAGGCGCTGATCTCCGAGCTGCCGGAAGTTTTACAAGTAGCGGTCATCGGTATCCCTCACCCTTATAAAATGCAAGTTGTTAAGGCCTTTGTGCGCACACGTGAAGGCATTGACCGCCAAGCGCTTGAGGACGCGATACGCACTGCAGTGGGAACTCGCCTGCTTCGCTATGCTGTGCCCCAAGAAATCGAATTCATAGACCGTTTTCCGCTCACAAACATCGGAAAAATCGATACCATGGCTTTGGAAAAGCAAGAACTTGAAAAGCAGAAAGAATGAAACGAATAACGCGTGACGACCGAAGACTTTTAGATGATGAAATACTACGGAAAAGAGCAAAATTCTCCAACAAAAAAAGCTGCCATATTTGATCTTGACGGAACACTCCTTCAGACGCTTCCATCGCTCACTGAAGCCGTTCGAAGGACGCTCCTGCACTACGGCCTTCCACCCTTTTCGGAAGAGCGTGTACGATCGTTTATTGGAAAAGGCGGACGTGTCCTTGTGGAACTCATGATGGAAGCGTCCGGTATAGATGATCCGGAAATCATTGATGATGTTTATATATACTATCTTCAAGAACTGGATGAAACATGCACGTATAAAGTGGAACCGTTTCCCGGTATTCCGGAGATGCTCCAATCGCTACACGATGCTGGGATCTCGTTAGCTGTCCTTTCAAATAAAGGCGACCGCGTTGTACCGCATGTAATATCCGTCGCGTTACCCGATGTTCCTTTTGCCGTCACTTTAGGCGGTCGCGACAACCTGCCGCTAAAACCTGATCCGACGACAGCGCTGAAAATATTAGAAAAACTTGGCGCTTCACCCGAACACTCCTTTTTTGTCGGAGACTCTTCCATCGATATTCGCACAGGCCGCTTTGCAGGGATGCAGACAATTGCCGTCAGCTGGGGATATGCGCACAACAGCGAAATCGAGAGCGAAAATCCTGACTACATCGCACACAATGCCAAAGACATCGCGGATATTATCTTGCGATAGTCCTTCTCATTTCTTAATTTCACACCTTTCCTCTTTGAATCAATATCTGAGTGTATTTCTAATTTCATGAAATTTTTAATTCTTACTTGACATCTTGAACGGTGTTCAGTATGATTGTGTTGAACAATGTTCAGGGAGGGAGTTTTCTATGTGCAATCCAAATCAACTTTACTCAGATGTAAAAGAAAAAATCATCAATCAGACGATTTCACTGATTGAAAATTCGGACGGTTTAGTAGAAAGCATCACGATTCGTGACATCGCCCAAAAGGCCGATGTAGCCGTCGGACTTATTAACTATCATTTCGGTTCGAAAATGGATTTGATTGAGATCTGCGTGCAGCGAATCATCTCTCATGTGATGAGAACTTTTCCCGGAAAAAACAGCGGGACAGACGTACACGATGTCGATGACGCGGATGGTGAATCCATTGCTTCGTTCACAACACGTGTTTTCTCATTTCTGATCCAAAATCCTGAGATATCGAAGATATCCATGCTTGGCGACCTTTCACATCCCAGTTCGACAAGCAATTCTTCAGTTAGCTACAGAGCAATTGTAAATGCGATATCGGACACAGAATCAGAAAAGATCGAAAAGATAAAAGCTTTCATGCTCTTGTCGACCATCCAATCCGCATTTTTGAATCGCTGTATCAGCGGTGAGCTTTTAGGGATCGATCTGAATGACAAGAGCGCATATCGCATATTTTTTCAAATAGTGACTGACATCTTGGATATCCAATAGATGTGTTTGATGATACCGACTCCGCCTCTTCCCTGTATTCATGACTGTCAAGATGAGGTTGTTTAAAGATCGACCGACAATTAAACGCATCTGCAAACAGAAGATGTTTTTTTAAAATGACTCCGGCAAAATGGTCTTTTCAGAATAGCTCCGGCAGAAATCGATTTAGGCCAATAGAAATCAGGAGATTTTAAGATGAATGCAATGGAAAAAGAGAAAAAAGGAAGGCCAGGTAAAGGAAAAATGAAATGGTTCTTGCTCGCCATTTTGCTGGTGTTTGTCCTCTATCTTGTGATTCAAGGCATACGCTGCGCTTATGGATTAAAAATAGCTCGAAATAAGCTCAGTACGTATGATCACAAAGTGGCCGACTTATCATACGGTTCAATGACATACGTCGACGAGGGCGAGGGTGACGTAATTTTATCTGTTCACGGCATTTTTGGCGGATACGATCAAGCCTATGACAGCGTTAAAAATAGGGTATCGAAGAATCGCTTACTTGCGCCGTCTCGCTTTGGCTACCTCGGCTCCGATATCAGAGGCGACGGAACACCGGTAGAACAAGCTCGTGCATTTGATGAACTGCTCGAATATTTGGGAATCGACAGTGTCTTTGTTTTGGCAACATCTGCCGGAGGAACTCCTGCCATACGCTTCGCGCTGGATTATCCGGAACGAGTAAATGGCTTAATACTTTTTTGTTCGGCAATGCCGGTCAATGAAAGGCCGGAGACTTATCTCGAATATCAGGCGCCGCCGGAGCCTTTGTTATCTGATTATGCGATGTATTTGATCAGTCCGCTCATGCCATCCATGATGGGGATGCCGGCCTCAACCGTAAAAACAATTCAGCCTGTAGGCGATAGAAAAACCGGTGTGATCTTGGATGGAAAGTATACAAATCCGGACATGGAGCGACATTTTGATCAGTATCCTATCGAAGAATTAGAGGTGCCGGTTCTGATCCTGCATTCCGAAGATGACCCGGTGGCAAGTTATGAGAAAGTAGAAAAGGTTAAACATCGCTTTTCTGATCTCACGCTCGTCTCGTTCCCGGACGGCGGTCATATGATGGTGGGACATGGCGAAGAAATAGATAAAACGCTCGATGATTTCCTAAACCGCCATCAGAAAGATTTTTAATTATAAGATGCTTTTATATATCAACAAAAGGTTCTAATCAGTAATTTGATCATTGAATTGATCTATTGATCTATTGAAAAATATGACGATTGCAGACGCCTGAAATACAGCTCACGTTCAATTATATTGATAAGTTTATCGGATGTTCAATTAATCGACCTACACGTTCATACAGCTCACGTCCAATTTGACAGATAAGTTTATCTCAATTTTACATCGTCCATACAAA
>JAAZJV010000106.1 GCA_012800135.1 Clostridiaceae bacterium
TCACGCAACACGTCCTACTGCCAAAATTGAAGGTGTGGGAAACTACTACCGTCAACCTACTCTGGTGAAGCGCATTTACGACTAATTTGTATCTATGTTTCAAACTGAGATGCCGGCGTTGCTATGTAACAAAGGCATCTTTTTTATTCAAACTTAAAGGAGCCTTAATCGTGATTTTCAGATCACCTATCGTGATTTGATAGATAGAATATGTTCTATTTTGCCGGACATGTTCCGGCTTATTTTTGATATAGTGGATGTTGTGATGGCTATGAATGATGAACAGATGACTATAGATACAGAGCTCGAATCGAGTTCCTTGAATCGACCGCAAGAAGGTCATGCACGCATTACCGTGATCATTCCGTTCTTCAATGAAGAGGATCAGGTGTTTTTGACGCTCGACACTACACGCTCTATCCTCAATGCAACGGGTGAACAGTGCGAAATACTCGCTATTGATGACGGCTCCTCTGACCGGACTTGGCACGTACTTTGTGAATATGAACGTCAGAATGAGGCCTTTTCCGCGTTGCGTTTTTCTCGCAATTTTGGTAAAGAAGCTGCCGTCTGTGCCGGGCTTGCGCACGCTAATGGTGATGCCGCCATTGTGATGGACGGTGATCTCCAGCATCCGCCTAAGTACATACCGCTCATGATCCGTTTATGGCGAGAGGGATATGACGTTGTTGAGGGTGTCAAATCATCACGTGGTCGAGAATCGATTTTTTCACGCGCTGCGGCGAACTGTTTTTATCGTTTTTTTCACAAAATGTCCGGAATTCAACTGGAAAACGCATCGGATTTCAAATTGCTCGATCGTAAAGTGATTGATGCATGGAATTCCTGTCCGGAAAAAGAGACTTTCTTTCGAGCGCTTTCTGCTTGGCTCGGATTTTCTCGAAAAACGTTTGAGTTCAATGTCGAAGATCGCACGAGAGGAAAGAGTAAATGGGGTTTCAAGAATCTCATTCGCCTTTCAGTTAATGCCATTACGGGTTTTTCCTCCCGACCGCTCGTCTTGATTACTTGGATCGGAATGCTGTTCCTTGTATTTTTCTTTATGCTTGGTATTCAAACTCTTATTCGCTACTTTAGCGGAAGAGCGGCGTCGGGTTTCACGACGGTCATTTTGCTTCAACTGTTGATCGGAAGCCTCGTACTCATCAGTCTTGGTTTGATCGGTCTTTATCTTGCAAGTTTATTTCACGAAGAGAAGAAGAGGCCGCGATACATCGTTTCTGACAGAATCGGGAAGAGCGATATTGCCCACGATAAAAAGCCCAAAAAGATGCTGTAAATTATCGTGTTATCGGTTTATTCTTTAGTTGACTGACGTAAAGTCTTCATGACGTTTATTGACTTTTTTAGCGAACCTAGTGTTACGAAGTGCTGTACCGTCTAGGCCGTAAGATAGAACAAATATCGTCCTATCGATTCACTATTTGTCTCACATAAGACTGGATGCGGTAATATTCTGGAAAGAAGCAGCAAGGAGTGCTTGTTAATGTTAAATGTTCCACAATCACCCGGTGATCTCGCGCTGCTACTTGATCGATTAACGTTAGCAGGAGGTGTTGATTTACATCTTCATTCGACGTGTTCAGACGGTGCAAAAACGCCGCGAGAGGTTGGGCAAGCTGCTGTAGAACATGGCCTTTATGCGTTCGCGTTAACCGATCACGACACGATGACGGGTGTCTCCGAGGCTAAAGAGTCGGCTGGCGATGACATTTTGTTTTTTCCCGGCATTGAATGTTCTGCTGTTGATTGTGGATCAGAAATACATATTTTAGGTTATTTTTCCCATTTATTTGTGCCTGAGGTTGAGGCGTATCTTGAGGAACGACGACGTGATCGACGCGAACGCAACTACCGTATGCTCGACAAAATACGCGCGCTTGGTTATCCCATTACCGAAGAGGCCCTTCTTTCTTATGGCGGGAAAGGAAATGCGAGCATAGGACGCGTGCACATGGCGCTTTGGCTTGTAGATAACGGAGGATTCAAGTCCGTATCAGACGCGTTTCGTGTTCTTCTATCGGAAGGGAAACCGGCATATATCGCAAGACCGCGTCATTCTATAAGCGAAGTTACTAATGTCATCAAGAAAGCTCAGGGTGTCGCTGTTTTGGCGCATCCCGTTCAGTATGGATGGTGTCGTTTTCCGGATCGTCCGTCTACGCGTTTACGTCTTCGGGAACGATTGTTACGCTGTAAAGAGGCTGGCATCGATGGCGTTGAATGCTTTCACGGCGAGGCTTTAGAAGACGAGCGCAGGCTGTTGTTTGACGTGACTACGGAGCTCGGCCTTATCAGAACAGCGGGATCAGATGATCACGGGCGCGTTGATACCCATGCTCCCATGTACTACGGCTCCACGACGTTTATCTAAAACGTCGTACTCTAAAGCTTTTTTAGTTTATATGTTCTCTCATTTTTATGTTACATTCGGTGCGTTAATTCGATAACATTAGAACGAATCTATTCATAAATTGTTATGAATGCGTTATGATAAAAACAATTGAGTGCGATCACGAATGTTATGAGGTGAAAATGTTCATTTATCCCTGTTCTAATGGTCATTACGACACACGTTCCCGGTCGCAAGCAACCATCGTTTTTGTAATTAAAAGTTAAGCAATAGATCTGGATCTTAGGAGGTTGTTACGTGATTCAATACGACAAGAAGACAATCGACGACATTGATGTCAAAGGAAAGCGCATTCTTTTGCGCACAGAATTCAATGTTCCACTTGACAAAGAAACCAATGAAATTACAGATGATCGCCGTATTCGCGCTGCACTGCCGACCATCAAGTCACTCGTGGAACGGGGAGCGCGCGTAATCATTGTGACTCACCTAGGGCGCCCAAAAGGCTTTGATATGGAGTTTTCGCTGAAGCCCGTCGCTCAACGCCTCTCCTCTCTGCTTGGACATGACGTAATCTTGGCTTTAGACGTCATAGGTGAGGACGCTCAAAATAAAGCGGCTGCACTAAAAGATGGTGAAGTTATGCTTTTGGAAAATGTCCGTTTTCACAAGGAAGAGACGGCTAATCATCCTTTATTCTCCCAAAAACTCGCTTCTATGGCCGATCTCTATGTTAGTGACGCCTTTGGCACCGCGCATCGTGCTCATGCATCGACGGCCGGCGTCGCGTCCTTTTTGCCGGCTGTGGCAGGTTATACGATTAGTCGCGAACTGAACATGATGGGGAATTCGCTTGCCAAGCCTAAACGACCGATGACGGCAATTCTCGGCGGATCGAAGGTATATGACAAAATCGGTGTTATCCGCAATCTCCTGAAAACGGTAGATCATTTGCTCATTGGCGGTGGCATGTCCTACACGTTTATTGCGGCACGAGGATTTTCGGTCGGCACATCGCTTTGTGAACCCGACAAGATCGAACTTGCCAAAGAGCTCATGCAAGAGGCCGATGAGCGCGGAGTTAAACTTGTTCTTCCTGTCGACATTGTTGTCGCGGACCGTTTTGATAAAGATGCTAATTACGTCATTGTGCCGGCGAATATGATCCCCGATGACATGATGGGACTTGACATTGGCCCCGAGACGGCACGTCTTTTCTGCGACATTATTCGTCAATCCGGCACCGTAATCTGGAATGGGCCGGTTGGTGTGTTTGAATTTGATCAATTTGCCAAGGGAACGCGCGCTTTGGCAGACGCCATGGCTGAATCTGACGCGGTGACCATCATCGGCGGCGGAGATTCTGCGGCTGCTGTCGAACAGTTTGGCCTCGCATCAAGGATGAGTCACGTATCAACCGGCGGAGGCGCTTCACTTGAGTTCCTTGAAGGCAAGGTGCTGCCAGGTATCGACTGTTTGCTCGACCGTGATCCGCGCATGAAAGTTGCGGCGGGCAACTGGAAGATGAACCGCGAGACGCCGCAAGACGCAGCGGATCTCATCCAACAGCTGATTCCGCTTTTAGACAACGCAGAAGCGCGTGTTATCGCCGCTGTTCCTTTTACAGCTCTTGAAGCGGCATTAAAGGCATGCGAGGGCACTGTCATTCATGTCGCTGCGCAGAATGGCCATCCGAAGGAATCCGGTGCTTATACTGGCGAGATTTCTATGCGCACCTTAGCTATGATGCACGTGCCTTATGTCATTATCGGGCACTCTGAGCGCCGCGGATATTTCCACGAATCTGATGAGTTCGTGAATGAGAAGCTCTTGGCGGCATTGCATTGGGGGATCCGTCCCATTGTCTGTTGCGGAGAAACGGAAGATGAGCGTCTGGCAGGGAAGACCGAAGACATTGTTACATCCCAAATTAAGAAAGCCTTTGAGGGCGTAAAGGCATCAAAGCTTTGTCAAGTGACAGTTGCTTATGAACCTATTTGGGCAATCGGTACTGGGAACACGGCAACGCCTGAACAGGCCGAAGAGATGTGCGCTCTGATATATGAGGTGTTATCTTCTCTTTATAGTCCTGAAGAGGCCGAAGACGTCAAGATACTTTATGGTGGTTCGGTCAATGCCGGCAATGCGTCAGAACTTTTTGCCCAGCCGCATATCGACGGCGGTCTGGTTGGCGGTGCTTCACTGAAGGCGCGCGATTTTGCTACGATCGCGAATAACTAATCGGTGGTGCCAATATCGAAAGTCGGAATAACCGGCGCGCCGAGGTATCGCCCTTAGCGCGCCGTATTTGCGAAAGGAAGTCAAAGCATCAATTATATGATGAAATTAAAACAAAGACCTGTAGCGTTGATCATTCTTGATGGATGGGGGATCGCCCCCCCGTGTGAGGGCAACGCAGCTATCGCCGCCAATACACCTTTTATTGATAGCCTTATGGACAAATGGCCGATAACGATGATTAAGGCCTCAGGAACGGATGTCGGTTTACCTGCGGGTCAGATGGGCAATTCCGAAGTGGGACATACGAATATTGGCGCGGGACGAATTGTATATCAGGATCTTCTTCGCATCAGCAACGAGGTGGAAGACGGCTCATTTTATAAAAACGAAGCGCTTCTTGGTGCCATGCGCGTAGCTTCAAATGATGGTAAGACGCTCCATATTGCCGGTCTTCTTTCGGATGGTGGTGTTCACAGTCATATTACGCACCTTGAGGCGTTGCTAAAGTTGGCAAAACAGGAGGGTGTTAAGGACGTCGCGATTCACGCGTTTTTTGACGGACGTGATACATCGCCGACCGGCGGCTACGCGTATATGGAGCAACTGCTAGATGCGATGCAGAAGATAGGTATTGGAAAAATCGCGTCGCTTTCCGGACGTTACTACGCTATGGATCGTGATAATCGCTGGGATCGGGTTGAGAAGGCATATCGTGCGCTGACGGCAGTCAATTTTCAAGGGGAGACCGCTAAGGAGCCTTTAGAAGCGATCCGTCGATCCTATGACTCAGGCGTCACGGATGAATTTATAGTACCTGTAGTAATGGTGCATGAGGACGGATCTGCTGTTGCTCCGGTTAAACCGGGTGACGCTTTCATATTCTTTAATTTCCGTCCGGATCGGGCGCGCGAGCTTACGCGGGCATTCTGCGATCCGTCATTTGATAAATTTCCGGCAGAACATGTCCCTATGGGACTTCACTACGTCACATTCACGGAATACAGTGCTGATTTCGATCATTTTCCTGACCTTTTTGTCGCGTGGCCCCCGCTTAATCTTTCCGGAACGTTTGGGGAGGTCATTTCAAAAGCGGGACTGAAACAGCTTCGGATCGCTGAGACTGAAAAGTACGCGCACGTCACTTTCTTCTTTAACGGAGGACGCGAAATCAGCTATGAGGGAGAAGAGCGGATCCTTGTTCCGTCGCCGTCCGTTCCGACCTATGACCTTAAACCGGAAATGAGTGCTTATGAAGTCACAGATCGTTTGCTCGAAGCGATCTCGGATGATCACCTTGATGTCATCATTCTGAATTATGCCAATGGTGATATGGTCGGGCACACGGGCGTTTTTGAGGCAGCGGTGAAAGCAATTGAAGCGGTAGATCAATGTCTTTCGCGTATAGTCCCTGCCATCGTTGACCGGGGCGGTGTTGCGCTGATCACATCTGACCACGGCAACTGTGAAACCATGATCGACCCGGATACGAATGAACCATTTACTGCGCATACGACAAATCCCGTCTGGCTGATCGGTTCAGGTCTTTCTGGCGGACATCTGGAGGAGGGGCGTCTTGCGGATCTCGCTCCGACGCTTTTAGATATTGTCGGTTTGCCTAAGTCAGATGAGATGACAGGGCAATCTTTGTGGGTGAAGGATGAGGCTTAAACGCATTCGTTATAATGCCTCGCGACACGTTATAGTTGCGTAGTTATCAAGTGATAACGTGTTATACTTAAATGTGTATGATTAATTCAGCTAAATATAGCATTTTACTCAGGGGGTAAACATGACAAAAGAAAAGAAATTTTCGACGATGGACGGGAATATGGCCGCCGCGTACGCTTCGTACGCGTTTACGGAAGTGGCGGGCATCTATCCGATCACGCCGTCGTCACCGATGGCCGATTACGTTGATAAGTGGGCGCAGGAAGGCCGAAAGAACATCTTCGGACAGACAGTGCGTGTGATCGAAATGCAGTCGGAAGGTGGCGCGTCAGGCGTGGTTCACGGCTCGCTTGCGACAGGTGCATTGACGACGACGTACACTGCGTCACAGGGACTTCTTTTGATGATTCCCAATATGTACAAACTTTCTGGAGAGTTGCTGCCTGCCGTTTTTCACGTGTCGGCACGTGCACTGGCAACACACGCGTTGTCGATTTTTGGTGATCACAGCGATGTGATGGCGGTACGACAAACCGGTTTTGCTCTCCTTGCTTCACCTTCAGTTCAAGCTGTTATGGACCTTGCCGCAGTTGCACATCTTGCCGCCATTGGAGGTCGTGTGCCTTTCCTGCACTTTTTTGACGGCTTTCGTACATCTCACGAAATTCAGAAAATTGAACTCTTGGATTACGATGAACTTGCCAAGCTGGTCGATCAGGATGCACTGGAAGCGTTCCGCAATCGCGGCTTAACGCCGAATGATCCTGTGCTGCGCGGCTCCGCACAGAACCCTGACATTTTCTTCCAGCAGCGCGAAGCCTCCAACCTATATTACGATCGTCTTCCTGACATCGTTGAACACTATATGGAAGAGGTTGGAAAATTGACTGGTCGCGAATACAAGTTGTATGGCTATTACGGCGATCCAGAGGCGGAAGAGATCATCATCTCGATGGGTTCAGTCTTTGAGACCGTTTGCGAGACAGTCGATTACCTTAACGCGTCAGGTCGCAAGACGGGCGCACTGCATGTTTACCTCTATCGACCCTTCTGTACAAAGCGTTTCTTAGAGGCCATTCCGGCGTCAGTTAAGAAGATTGCGGTGCTTGATCGGACGAAAGAGTCCGGCTCAATCGGTGAACCGCTCCTCCTCGATGTGATCTCAACCTTCGCCGAGGCCGACCGCGAGGCCAACATCATTGGCGGCCGCTACGGTCTCGGATCAAAAGATACAACGCCGGCGCAAATTAAAGCTGTCTTCGATGAGTTGAAGAAAGATCAGCCTAAACCGCGCTTTACGATCGGTATTGAAGACGATGTGACGAACCTTTCTCTGCCGACTGGAGAACCGATCCACGTATCGCCCGCCGGCACTTTCTCAGCGCGTTTCTGGGGTCTTGGATCTGACGGCACCGTCGGTGCGAACAAAAACTCCATCAAAATCATTGGCGATAATACACCGATGTACGCGCAAGCATATTTTTCATACGATTCCAAAAAATCAGGCGGCGTTACCATCTCTGATCTTCGTTTCGGCAACAAACCGATTCGTGAGCCGTATCTCGTTGAAAAGGCAGACTTTGTGGCGGTTCATAACCCGACGTACGTTCAGCAGTACGACGTGATGAGTTCTCTTAAACCGGGCGGTTCGTTCCTGCTCAATACTTCCCATAAACAGGATGAGCTCGATGAGTTCCTCCCGGGACATGTGAAGCGCTATATCGCGAAAAATGACATACAATTCTATATCATCGATGCCGTTCAAATCGCTCAGGATTTAGGTCTTGGAGGCAGAATTAATACTGTCTGTCAGGCGGCTTTCTTCAAAATCAGCGGCGTCATTCCGGTAGACGAAGCCGTGCAACACATGAAAGACGCTATTGTCAGATCTTACGGCCATAGAGGCGAAGACGTCATTAACATGAACTACAGTGCTGTCGAAGCCGGAATTCGCGATGTTTGGAAAGTCGATGTGCCGGCAAACTGGATCGACGCGGAAGATGAACCGGCAGAACCTCGTGATGTACCGGCATTTGTTCGCGAGATCGCTGATGTCATGAATCGTCAGGAAGGCGATAAGCTGCCTGTTTCAGCGTTCATGGATCATGTAGACGGCACATTGCCTCAGGGAACGACAGCTTATGAAAAGCGCGGTATTGCCGTGAATATTCCGAATTGGATTCCTGAAAATTGTATTCAGTGCAATCAGTGCGCTTTTGTTTGTCCTCACGCGGCCATCCGTCCTTTCCTCCTCAACGAGGAAGAAGTGAAGAATGCGCCTGAAAGTTTTACAACGAAGCCCGGTATGAAGGCTTATGATCAATATCAATTCAGGATTCAAGTTTCTGCGTTGGACTGCACGGGATGCGGCGCCTGCGCACACGTTTGTCCTTCTAAGAAGAAGTCTTTGGAGATGCGTCCTCTGGTGGAAAGCATGCAAGAGAAAGACAATTGGGAGTACGCGATGTCGCTTAGCGAGAAGCCTAACCCGATGAACAAAAATACGCCGAAAGGCAGCCAGTTTGAGCGTCCGCTGTTCGAGTTCTCCGGCGCTTGTGCGGGCTGCGGCGAAACACCGTATTTGCGTTTGCTGACACAGTTGTTCGGTGACCGTATGATGATCTCCAACGCGACGGGATGTTCTTCGATCTTCGGCGGATCGGCACCGTCGATGCCTTATTGCAAGAACGCTGCAGGTCACGGGCCTTCGTGGGCAAACTCGCTCTTTGAAGACAATGCGGAACACGGTCTCGGTATGCACCTCGGCGTGAAACAGTTGCGCGAGCGTGTGACGGATCATGCTATAGCACTTGGCAAGATGGATATTCCGGCCGATCTTAA
>JAAZJV010000107.1 GCA_012800135.1 Clostridiaceae bacterium
AGATGATCGAGAAATTGTTAAAGTTAAACGTATATTGGCCGATCATCAGGGGCGCCGTCTGGAAAAGCAGGAGCGGTATCGTAATGTAACGCGTCTGCTGAAAGCCTTGCGCACCGTCGATCCTGGCCGCTTCATAGAGATCGTTCGGTATCCCTTGCAAAATCCCGGTACAAAGCAGAAAAACGTAGGAACTCCCGAGCCATCCTTGCAGCAGAATCAGCACGATCCGCGTCCCCCACGTTGTGTACTTGATGTTCAACATCTCCGACGGATCCGTGTTACCAAGCAGTTGATTCAGAACCGTCGTCAGCGGTCCGGACGGTGAGAACATGATCGAAAAGAACATGATAGTTATGAACGCGGGCACCGCCCAAGGGAGCAGATAGACTGTTCGGAAGAATTTCTTCCCGCGAATACGATCCTGATTCACCAAAAGCGCCAGCACAAAACCGATAAAAATCGCAAGCGTCGTAGCAGCAAGCGTCCAAATAACAGTCCAGCCCATGATGCGCCAGAAAGGACCTCCAGCCATGCCTTGTCCAAGGAAAATAGCCTTATAGTTTTCCAGACCGGTCCAAGTAAATTTGGACTGATGCGTTGGGTCGTAATTCGTAAACGAAATCAAACACGTGACCGCGATTGGCAACAAGACGATAAAAATCGTGAGAATAGCGGCCGGTGCCGACACAATGTACGGAAAACCCTTGCCTCTCATCACCATCCGCGTTTCAAACCAGTTATGCTTCCTGACGCCGGCGATCATACGCTTTTCCGTCGATCGGACATCGCGATAGGACATATAAATGATAAGAAAAGCGAGCACAAGGAAGATGACCGCGATGACCCCCTCAATCATGAAAATGATGGAGCGGTCAAGCCGCTTGCCGTCCTTGGCTAACGAGATCAGCCCAGCGATACCCTTGCCTCGATAGTTCCCGACGCCGAGCGAGTAAGGAATCGCCGCAAGATAAATGAAAAGCGTTCCTAAGAAGAAGAAAAAGGCTTTCTGTCTCTGACCGATTAGAAGCTGCCCGAGCCCCGGAATCGGAAAAGTCAGCAAAGAGAGCCACGGACGTCGCTTTTTCACTTCGATGGGCGTCTTTCGGCGAATGTCAGAAATATCCGAATGAATGACGCGCCACCTGCTGTCAATGTCAACTTTCAGCCGGTGTTTGATATGGCGCACGCGATCACGCCGCTTCGGAAGAGGCAATAAACGCTTTTTTGTCAGGATATCTTCCTCCGCAGAACGCTCCGCTCTCTTTTGTTCATTTTGGAGCGCTTTGGACGAAATCAGCCCCTGTCGATGCTTTTGGCGAATCTTCTCCTTTTCTTCCGCGCAGGATGCTTTGCGTTGCTGACGATATTCATTGAATTCGTTTAGCGCGGCCGCCTGCTCCTCTTTCTCAACGCTCGAAAGATCTGCCTTCGCTTCCTCCAGTTCGTCCAAAAGCTCACGTCGCAGCGCGATTACGACCGGAAGTTCTCTTGCAAGAATGCGATTTTCCTCATAGGCGAGCTCGAAGTCATATGACATGTCGACCAGAGGCTCATAGAAATCGCGGCGCGCTTCACTTTCAAAAAGCCAACACGTCCATTTACGA
>JAAZJV010000108.1 GCA_012800135.1 Clostridiaceae bacterium
CCCTCTTCTAATAACGAAAAATACGATTTATATAGTTGTTCAAGGTCTGAAAGCAAAATGGCATAGGCTTCGTAGTCTTCCGGTTTGCGTGTTGTAAGATCCGCGTTTTCAAATGCTTCTCGCTCGCTTTCATGTGAATGAATCGCTTCCTCAATAGTTGCAACGCGTTGTCGATATTCTGCACGTGCACGACGCAGTTCTGCAGGATTCATCGAACGTTTATCGGCGTCGTTTTGCTCATCCTGTCGATG
Organism: Clostridiaceae bacterium; assembly: GCA_012800135.1. Lineage (GTDB taxonomy): Bacteria > Bacillota > Clostridia > Saccharofermentanales > DTU023 > UBA4923. Next base: position 252 of record JAAZJV010000108.1, read on the forward strand.
CGTCGCATCTCCCGAAAAGTACTCTTCTTTCCCCGTGAGAGAGGATGCGCTTATCTGATTGGCATGGAAGTCCAAAGCTGCATCGCGCCAGTCCTCATAGCGATCGAATGGGAGAATTGATGTCCCGACAAACCCTAAGATTCGCGTTGACGCTGCTTGGATGAAGGCGCGGTCATGACTTACGATAACTACGGCACCCTTGAAAGAAGTCAGTGCCTCTTCCAGAAGATGGCGAGATTCAATATCTAAGTGGTTCGTGGGTTCGTCGAGCACCATCAGATCCGGTGCTTGTTCAAGAAGGGAGCACAAGTTGAGACGATGACGCTCCCCGCCCGATAGCGACTCAATGCGTTTGATCATCGATTCCTCGCGAAAACCGTACTGTGCTAGGCGTGAACGTATCGCTGTCTCCGTGCGCGGAAACGATTTTGCAAGCCATGAGTATACGGTCAACGATTCGTCGTCAAATGTTGCCGTCTGTCCCATAAACGCAATACTAGGATCACCGAAAAGTCGAATATGGCCATCATCCGCCTCTCGACGACCGAGCAAAATATGTAAAAGACTCGTTTTTCCGCATCCGTTCGACCCGAGAAGCGCGACTCTGTCCTGCGCGCGAATATGAAATGAAACACTTTGGAACAACTTCCGCTCGTAAGCAAGCGACAGATTCTCAACTTCAAGGAGCACGCGATTCATATCTTTTTTATCGGGAGAAGAAACGATCGAAAAAGACATCCTGCGCTTCGGGTTTTTCTGGTCGCGCAACGCCTGCATTTCATCCTTCAACTTCCGTACGACTTTTTCCCTTGAATGGTAGGATTTCATTTTCCTATGCGACAACATTGTCTGAGTTACGGCATCTTGCCGCTTGATCTCTGTTTCAAGTCGCTCAAGTGTCCGGTCGCGATTCTCCTCGATCGCGCGCTTTCGCTCGCGCGATGCCGAGTAGTTGCCTTGATAGATATAGATCTTGCCGCTTTCAAGTTCGAAGATGCTGGTGCACACATGATCGAGGAACCAGCGGTCATGCGAAACGATCATCATCGTGCCGTTTGTGGATACGAGGTGTGTCTGAAGCCACTCTAATCCGTCCAAATCAAGGTGGTTTGTCGGCTCATCGAGTAACATGAGATCGCTTTTTTGAAGAAGAAAACGTCCGAGCGCGACGCGCATTTTTTCACCGCCGGAAAGCGTTTCATAAGGCTGATCAATTTGGTCATTAGAAAGCCCGAGACCAGCTAGGGCGCGAGCAAGCCTTGCGCGGTAATCATAAACACCGGATGCTTCGTAAACGGTTTGTACACGGCTATATGCTTCTGTCACATTTTTCAGGGCATCGCCCTCCAGTCGTTCCATATCGCGTTCAAACACCTTCATCCGGTGCTCCATCTCGGTAAAACGCGTATTTTCCAACACATCTGACGTTCCCAAATCAATAGCGAGGGGACGCTGATCGAGATAGGAAACGAGAAGCGATGAAGCTCTTAAGATCGTTCCAGTATCCGGCTGGATGGCGCCGCGAATGATCCCCATCAATGTTGTCTTTCCTGAACCGTTGATGCCTGTAAGACCGATGCGATCGCCTCTTTCAATCGAAAAAGAGAGATCGTCCAATACCGTACGTCCCTGATATGCCTTTGAAATATGTCGCGCAACGACAAGACTCATAAAAAGCCACCCTCAATAGTAAATCGCAACCGCGTCGTATTATCGCACACTTCAGAAAAGCAAGCTACTCTCAAGAACCTGTTTTATCTACACGGCACTCAATTAACTAATTTCAAAACAAAGTGAACATCGCGGATATGCTGGCCGCCCATTTACACTTTTACACATCATATGATGCTCAATCATCAACATGGGACAACGTAATATGATAGGTAAATTTGTCGCAAAAAAGGAATGACGGTCAACTAATAACGCTAGTTGATGCCACGTGCTAAAATATAAAAACAAACTTGCCCAAAAGAAAGTGAGCTGCCCATTGTGAAACTGTTGCCATCCTTTGAAGACCCTGACGTCATCCGCATAGATCGCTTGACGTCCGAACGCATTGCCGGCGAAAAGCTGCCCGACTACGACGCCATCACAGCCACTATCTCACCAGGTAAAACTATCTTTTTCATTGGCATCGGCGGCATCAGCATGAGCGGACTTGCTGAATACGCGAGCCGCCAAGGCGTCCGCTGCGCCGGATCTGATCCGACAGAAAACGCGCGGACAGCTTATCTTCAACAACAAGATATTCTCGTTTTTCATGAACACGAAGCATCTAACATTGATCAGGTAAAACCGGATCTTGTTGTCTATTCCAACGCCGTCTCTGCCGACAACCCCGAACGAACACGCTCCGATGAACTTGGCATCCCGTGCGTGAACCGTTCCGTCTTCCTTGGCGCCATCAACCGCATGTTCCGCCGCGCCATTCACATCACCGGAACAAACGGCAAGACCACAACGACGGCTATGTGCGCCCTGATGCTGATGGAAGCGGAACTCGATCCTATGGTTCATCTCGGCGCTGAACTGCGGGAATTTCACTCCACTATTCGGTTTAGCGAATCAGGCAATCACGAACTCTTCCTATCCGAAGCCTGTGAATATCAGCGCGGCTTTTATCACTATGAAGGCACCGCCATAGCGATCCTGAATATCGTACACGACCATATTGACAGCTTCCCTACGATCGACGACATGATCGACGCATTCGCGCGTTTTGTCGCATTACAGCCGGAAAACACCTACGTTTTAGTGCCTTCAGACGATCCGCACATCCCTACCATGCTGCGCCGTTTGGAGGAAGTCCGACCAAGCCATTCCAAAAAGCTCCATTGGCTTTGGTATGGATCTGAAGGCACCAAGAAGCCCGGCGGCGCGCCCGCAGATTATACTTATCGCATCACCTCTTATGACGATTCAGGTCATCCATCATTTCAGCTTTACAAGAAAGGCGTACTTTTCACCTCAGCAAAGTTATCTACTATCGGCGAATTCAACGTAAAAAATGCCGTCGCGGCAGCGGCGCTTGCAGACCTTGCCGGCGCGACACCAGACGACATTCGTATCGCTTGCGGAAAATTTCATGGAGCGGAAGGTCGATTCACGTACACCGGACGCTTCAACGGAGCTGATATCTACGTCGATTACGCGCATCACCCGTCGGCTGTCGAGGTGACCGTCGAGGCAATAAAAAATAAGCCGGC
>JAAZJV010000109.1 GCA_012800135.1 Clostridiaceae bacterium
AATCTTTCAGCACTCACTTCAATTCCAATGTCGAGCCAGTTTTTCCAAGTTCGCGATGAGCGTACGTAATCTTTCAGCACTCACTTCAATTCCAATGTCGAGCCAGTTTTTCCAAGTTCGCGATGAGTGTACGTAATCTTTCAGCACTCACTTCGATTCCAATGTCGAGCCAGTTTTTCCGAGTTCGCGATGAGCGTACGTAATCTTTCAGGACTCACTTCGATTCCAATGTCGAGTCAGTTTTTCCAAGTTCGCGATGAGTGTGTTAAGTCGTCTTATGCGTACTTCTTATGAGTAATAAGTTTAAATATGCTAAGTTGTATTTTTGTGTTCCCCGGAAGAGCCTCGAACGCATAAATGAGGCTGTAAAACAATTTCTTGATGAGGGAATTGGGCGTAAGATTTTGAATGGATTAAATCCAGCAATGTGCGTATCAAGACGGCGCCCAATTGCCGGATAGGCTGTTCCAGCGTCGTAAGCGGAGGTTCAGCCAGTTTCGCGATGGGAGAATCGGTGAATCCCGTTATGGAAAGTTCTTTGGGCACAGCGATGCCTGAATGTCTTGCCGCTCGTAAGATGCCGAATGCCATTTCATTGCTAGCACAAAAGAAAGCATCAGGCTTCTCCCCTGTCTGAAAAATCTCAAGCGCCTTGCGGTAGCCGCCTTCCATATCATTGATTGTATGAACAATCCAATCATCGGAAAAGTCGATTCCGTTTTCAAAATAGGCGCGTCTCCACCCGGCGCAGAAGCTCTCTACAAATTGAAGAGAGGCTTTTTCGACCATTAGATTGATTTTTCGATGATTGAGAGATAGGAGGTATTTCGTCATCCGATATGAGCCGACCTCAAAATCTGTATAGCACCTCGGATAAGCAGATTCAGAGTAGCTGTATTTTCTAGCAAAGACGATTGGTATATGGCGTTTGCGACATTGTGTTACAAAATCGAAATGAAAGTCTCTCAGCGCAAAAATAATGCCTGCGATGTCGTTATTTAATAAGGAAAAAAGTTGCGCATCCGCCCTGTTGTCATCCGGCGAAATCGGACAGTAGAGTACGGCGGCATCCTGTTCGCCCAGTATCGCATCAAAACCGTAAAACATCTCTTCGTAAAAACGGTAATCAGCTTCATCAAAGATGAAAAGCAGCAGCGACGAATGATGCTTTTTGTCTCGTGGTGTTTTTTTGGCGACATAGCCTGTCTTATTTATTGCGTCTATGACGCGCGCTCGTGTCTCGGGCGATACCATCTGCGGCTGATTGATGGATCGCGACACTGTTGCGGTGGATACACCGGCTAATTTGGCTACTTTTCTAATGTTGACATGCTCATTACGTTTCATGACCATTATGCCTACAAACTTTCGGATATATCTAAACAGGCGACCATTTAATCGTCTTGTAAGAGAGTGTGTTCGTTATTGAAATGAACACTCGTCCTTGCAAAATAGTAAAAATAGTGTTTATTAGTATATCATGTTGAGAAGAATTGACCGATGGACTTTGCAGAATAATACGATTTTCAATTAGTATTTCTCTACTACATAACGAAAGGATAACACAATAGGATCCCTGTGAAATCTCTGCGTCGAGTGAATGACGTTGTCCTTGTTTCTCGTGTTCACATCAAAGAGTGCCGTGCTTGATCTTTCAAGCACGGCACTCGCTTTTAGAATCAGTTCTGTTATGATTATTTAGTTAACGTCTCTTGTTAACGTTTCTTGTCGTTTTCTGAAATATCTATTTTTGTAAGCATATTTCTTTTTTACGATCATTTCAGCTCATTTCAGCTCATCTCTTAAGCCGTCGATCATATTAAGTGTCGGGCGCATAAGCCCTTCAACCTTATTCTTCTACGGCTTTATCGAGGTAAGGCGTCAGGATTTCCATGAATTCTTCGCCTGTAATAGTTTCATGTTTCAGAAGATAGTTGGCAAGTTCATGTGTGGCATCCTGGTGTTGACGGAGCAGCGTCGTTGCCTTGTTGTGGCAGTGCGCGATGATCTCGACAACGATGTCTTCGACTTCTTTCATCGTCTGTTGTGAAACGGACATGCTGCCTTCATCGCCCATGTAGCGTGAACCGCTGTCTTGCAGTTTGACCATGCCGAAGCGATCAGTCATGCCGTACTGTGTCACCATGCTTTTTGCGACGGAAGTTGCCTTTTCGATGTCATTTGATGCGCCGTTCGTCATCGTGTTGAAAAAGACTTCCTCTGCAGCTCGGCCGCCACAAAGCGTTGTAATATAGGTGAGCATGTCTTCTCTTGAGAGAAGATTCTTCTCTTCTTCCGGAACTTGCATTGTGTAGCCTAAAGCGCCGGATGTGCGCGGAATGATCGTGATCTTCTGAACAGGCATGCTGTGTTTTTGCAGCGATGCGACGAGAGCGTGTCCGATCTCGTGATAGCTAACGATCTGTTTTTCTTCCGGTGTGAGGATATCTTGCTTCTTCTGTTCGCCGGCAATGACGACCTCGATAGATTCTTGAATATCTTCCTGAGTGACGATATTTTTGCCGAGACGCACGGCACGCAATGCCGCTTCATTCATAATGTTGGCAAGGTGAGCGCCGGAAGCGCCTGCTGTGGAGCGCGCGATCAATTCATAGTCGATGTCATCGGCGACCACATAATTTTTGGCATGAACTTTAAGGATAGCGACGCGGTCTTGCAGACTGGGGAGCTCGACGCGAATCTGGCGATCAAAGCGGCCGGGACGGAGCAAAGCGGGGTCGAGCACTTCCGGTCGGTTCGTCGCGGCAAGAACGATGATGCCGAGGTTTCCGTCGAATCCGTCCATTTCCGTCAACAGCTGATTCAGCGTCTGCTCGCGCTCGTCATTGGTTGACATGCCTGTTGAACGGCTTCTGCCGATGGTGTCAATTTCATCGATGAAAATAATACACGGTGCCTGTTTTTTTGCTTCATCAAATAGCTCCCGCACACGTGCCGCACCGCGACCTACGAACATTTCGACAAATTCGGAACCTGCAATCGAGAAAAACGGAACATGCGACTCGCCTGCGACGGCTTTTGCCAAAAGTGTTTTTCCCGTTCCCGGAGGCCCTACTAACAGTGCGCCTTTGGGACATTTCGCTCCGATTTTTGTGTACTTGTCGGGGTTCTTCAAATAATCGACAATTTCACGCAACGAGGCCTCTGCTTCCTCTTGTCCCGCCACGTCGTCGAATGTCTTGCTTTCATGTGAAGGCTCGTATTTTTTGATGTTCTGTTTGCCGAAAAGGCCGCCTTACATACTGCTGACGCGCTTGCTCATCGCACGGCGCAGGAAAATAAAGAACAGGATGGGAACACCCCATGTAAGAAGAAAGGACAAAAAAGCATTAGGCTGCTCGGGTATAGTGGCCGCATAGTTGATGTTCTTTTCTTCCATGAGTTGTATGATGTTCGGGTCGTCCATCAAGCCGGTTTTGTATATGCGTTTGACGCCGTCTTCATTGAGAGCGATGAACATAATCTGGTTTTCGTCAAAACTGACTTCTTGGACGCGATTGTCCTCAATCATATGTCGGAATTCGGAATAGCTGCTCGTGAGAACACGGCTTTCTGCAATTTTGGGGATGATTACAAAGTTCAACACCATAATTATTATTAATCCGAAAAGATAATACCGAAACACATTTGGATTGATACGAGGACCATGATTGTCTTCTTGTTGGTTATTGTTATCTTGCACTTTCTTTCTCCTTATTGTTTTTATTGTTTTCTCTTTCTATTTAGCGTCTTTGTATATACAACCGTCAAGGATATGCAATGTCATGCTGTCCTAGCGGTGCTTTGTACTCTATTCACAAGCCATGGAAATGTTGCGGATCGTTCTTATTTGCATCTGTGTCAGACAAATCCGTCTTCACATGACCGTTAAAGAATGCCTGATTTCTTGTCGCGGCGTACTTTTACATAATTATAGTCTCGATTGTAGTCCCGCGACATCGGCAAGCTACTTTATCATAGTCATTTGTCAAAAATGTGACGAGATGCGGAATGTGTTGTAAAGGTTGCACAAAAGAAGAAAAGCAATGTATGTTCATTGCCTTCTTCTTGCAGATACTTAATCGAAAATTGTGTGTTTAATACTTAGCTTCTTTTTTCTCGTGTCTCTCGTGGTATTTTCGTTGGAAAAACTTGATGATTTCGACGATCGGGATAACCGAGAAAGCTAAGCCGATAGCGATCAAATATTCCACAAAACTGATGTGCTCAAAGCCAAA
>JAAZJV010000110.1 GCA_012800135.1 Clostridiaceae bacterium
GATTCCGCTCTTTTCATCAACGCAAGCGGCACGATCACCGGAAGCTTGCTGAACTTACTCGGATTAAGCAGTGTCAAGCGCTTGCTTGCGATCATGCGGGTCAATGCCGAAAAAAGTGATGATCTACTCCGTAAAATCGAGGATCATTTTACACTCAATCGCTCAATGGGAGGCATCGCCTGGATCCAAAAACAGGTAGCCGAAGCGTCTGCACCGCAGACAGAATATTCCATGGTCGTCGCGATCGTCAACGCCGGCGAAGGACGATTTGTCGTCGAACAAGCGCGCCGCAGCCATCCTGTAGGCGCTTCAATTTTGGAAGCAGTAGGCTCTGCCGACCACACTCGCAAGACCTTCAATTTTGAAATTGTTCCGGAAAAAGAGATCGTCCTCATCATCTCGAAAACAGATGAGTGCAACGCTGTTGGAAACACTATTTACGAGGCGCTTCGGACAGAAAAACCGGGGCGAGGCGTCCTGTTTACGGCAGGCATCGATATGGTATCCGGCATCTATCAAGCAAACAAATCCGATGATTCCAATGTGCCTGACAAGCACGGTGATCTCGCAAGAAGAGCGGACACCAATAAATATCTTTTTGTCGACGAGGCAGACGTGTCACGAAGAGAGCTTCCGCTTGTTGCAGAAAAGGCACCTGCATCCGCGTCATTTGAAAAGTTGAAACCATCACGGTACGTCGGTCTCATCACTGTCACGGAGCGCGGGCACGCTGCCGACATTGTCGCTTGTGCCGAAGCTGCAGGAGGACACGGCGCGACCATCTTGCACGGACGAGAAACCTGTACTCCTTCAGATCGATGGCTTGACAAACTTACACAATCCACGCGAGACTCTGTCATCATGATTTCTGAGGAGAAAACGGCAGAGGCGATTCTTTCGGCATTGAAAAAAGAAAAATTGGCCACACACCTGCGCACGTTTGTATTTGACGTTCGTGACTTTCGCCTCTTTTCGTACGGTTACTCAAAATAAAGCAGACTGCTTTGAGAGAGACTTACTCCGGCGAAATACCATCACTTATCGGGCACTTGTAAGCTTGACGTGACGGTTACGTCTTGAGTTCCTATTTTTCTGTCATATCGTTTAACGGATCGGGTACGCGTAATATTGGCAGATGGCGTTGGCGATGGCCTGCGCGATGTTTGCGCGACCTTCGTCAGAGGCAAGGATCGCTCGATCAGACTCGTTAGATAGATAGCCTGGCTCAAACACGGCCGATACAAAGTTCGACAGGCGAAGCACGGCAAGATCAGTTTGTTTACCTGATTCCTGTCCGTCTACAGGACGAAGCCTCGGCTCAAGACGTGCGAGATGCGATTTCAGGAGTAACGCCAAATTAGCTCTACCTGCGCTGTCAATTAACGTATAGTTCGGTGGAAGTTTCAGAGCGTCTTGACCTTCCGCGTAACCATTGTTGACATCGGAAACAAAATCGGCCGACATATAGTAGGCTTGCGCACCGGAAATGGACGGATCATCCTCATCAAAGCCAAGCGTAAGATGAATCAAGAGTATATCTGTGTACTGGTGTTCGATGTCATAGAGCACGCGCAGTTGAGGCGGCGTTCCGATCGTACCAAAAAGGCCGCGTCCTCCTGAAGCGTCACTGTTCTCATTGATGCGGATCACATCGCCCATTAGGAGTCGGAGCTGATCGATGGGATCGGGATGGTAACCGGCTTCAATCGCCAGATCACGATACCTTGTCAGCGCGATGTCGGCGGCTTTGGCCACCACCGCAAAATAGGAGCACGATTCATCAGTCGTTCTCGTTTGAACGACCGTCGCTCCGCGTTTGATTAGAATATCCCCCGTTTTTTCCGCTAGATCGAGAAGTATTGTTTTCTCCGTCACTGCATCTGCACCCTTTCCCAAGATAGCGCCAGTATCTTCACCTCCGCGTGCTGCGCTCAGAATCACGGTGATTCCATTGAGTGGTCGGGAATCACCGCTTTGAGCTGCAATAACGTTGAGCTCAGGGTGGTGAAGCTGCGGAATCGAAAGTTCTGCCGGCCAGCGGCGAAGGGATTCGCCTGCATCATCAAGCGCATCGGGATCATTACCCGTTATAGGAAATTCCATCCATTGCTTGATGGCATCTGTACCGGTAGCGTTGAGATTGGGATACTGCGGGTCAGTGTCATCCGGGACGCCGATTTGTTGCGATTCAGAAGAAAGCGTCGTTCCGGAATCGCTCTCGCTCGGATCGATACTCTGAAATCGCGCCGAACCGCCAAAAGGCGACGGCAAAACGCTCGTTTTTGACAAGATAAGCAATACGCCGCTGACGGCGAGTAAAACAAGTAATACGCGAAGACTGTTTTTTCTTGTCACAAAACCATCCTCTTGTTAGGTGCTAGATCCGATCGTCAGGAGAGCTATCGTTCAAGTCCTCAAGGATTCGCTCTATGACTGCGACCATTTTATCGGCATATCCATCAATACAGCTCTGATCGATGCCTTCCAGCATGACACGCACCAACGGTTCTGTGCCCGAAGCGCGCACTAGAACACGTCCGTCCATCCCGAGTTCACACTCTGTCTCTTTAATCACAGAGAGCAAGTCAGGGTGTTCCATAACGGTTTTTTTATACCCATTTTCGACATGTACATTTCGGATGAGTTGAGGAATCACTTCCATAATATTACATATCTCGCTTAATCCTAACTCGCGGATATTGTGGTCGACAGCCTGAAGAAAATAGAGCAAACTCAATATACCGTCACCTGTCGTCGTGTGATCCAAGAGAATGACGTGACCACTCTGCTCTCCACCCAACGCATAGCCTTCCTCAAGCATACACTGCAACACATATCGGTCACCAACCGCCGTACGGATAAAGTTAATGCCTTCACGCTCCGCCAATCGCTCTAGGCCGAGATTGCTCATCACTGTCGCGACAATGGTGTTGCCTCTTAGTTCGTTCCGGTCTCTAAGATATAGAGACAGAATAGCCAAAATGACGTCTCCATTACAAACTTGGCCTTTCTCATCGACAAGTAGCAAACGATCGGCATCGCCATCAAATGCTACACCGATATTGGCACCCGTCTCGAGGACTCGATCAATGAGACTTTCAAGATGCGTTGATCCGCAATTTCGATTGATATTGCAGCCATCCGGTGAATGATGGATCGCTATAACGTCGGCGCCTAGGGTTTCGAGCAGCTTCGGAGCAAAATGAGAGCTCGAGCCGTTCGCGCAGTCTACCACCATCTTGACGCCGGAAAGATCTAAGTCTATTCCTTCCAGCAGATGTTCCGTGTATTCTTCGTAAACGCAATCAAGATGTCTTATCCTCCCGACATCTTTGCCAATTGCTCGCTCAGTATTGTCTTGAGCCATTTTGTTCACAAAAGCTTCTATTTCATCTTCTGTTTCATCGGGCAACTTGAAGCCGTCACCGGAAAACAGCTTTATACCGTTGTATTCGAATGTATTGTGTGATGCCGAAATCATGACACCGGCATCCGCCTCATGTATGCGTGTAAGCCATGCGACACCGGGCGTCGTGATGACTCCTGCGAAAAGAACGTCCGCGCCCGCTGAGGTCACTCCCGCCATTAACGCTGCTCCGAGCATATCGCACGATATCCGCGTATCAGTACCAACCACGATCACGGGGCGGTGCTTCGTGTGTTCTGCCAGCACGCAGGCACTCGCAAAACCGAGCGCATACGCCAGCTCCGGGGTAAGGTCACGGTTTGCGACACCACGTACGCCATCCGTACCAAATAACCGATCCATTTAATTCTCCTATTTAGCTTAGTCAACGGCATCCACATATTTGAAATGAAGTGCCGCTGTATTTCAAAAGTTTTTAGAAACCTTTGAATGCTTCTTACTAATATTCATTCTTGTTAGAATTTACTGTCCCATATAATAGATCAAGTAGCGAAATACGGTTTGATCTATTTGTTACTTTCTACTTTCCGGAGGCTCGGGTATCGAGACCTCAATATATCTTTTAGCATATCTTTTTATATATCTCTTAATAATGGATCATTCTTGCTCAAAATCATCACCAGAAGCATCGTACACCATCGAAACCTGCTACGCAAAAAACGGCGCTCTCACCAAAACGTACAACTCTACGCTGGGCAAAATTGCGTGGCGGCCACCCTGTTTTGGTTTTACCGATCACTTTCTTGAATCACGGTGCGGAGTTAACATCGTCGTCTATTACGTAAATATTGACTGTAACCGATGTGGGGTATTGATAATCCGTTTTGACATACCACGGCGTGTCTTTCTTAATATCAATCGGCAGATCCGTTATACCTGCCTCCTCAATGTCCGACAAATCAATGTACGCAACGATAGAATTGGGGTCGATGTCATTCAGAATGCGCTGACGTCCATGCAATGTGACATCAACAGAGGGCACGGGCAAGCTTTGAACTCCAAGGCCACGTGTCTCCAAATCTTCAACTCCCATGTGCGTCAAAGGAATCGATAAGGTCCGCTGTGCGATCGGATTGACAGTAATCTGGACGTAGAGCCAAGAGAAAATGGCAATCAAAACGGAGATGATCGCTAAACCGACACGATGGCGTCGCGAAAGGGTACTTCCAAAATGGCGCGGACGGCGCTTTTTAAAAAATGGGAACCAAAAACGTCGCCTAGAAGGAGATTCGTCGATTGAGGGATCGTGTTCCGTTATGACTTCTTCCTCCTCCTGTTGTTCTAGATCTTCCTTCGCTTCCACTCCTGCATCACCGTGATCGGTGTAGTGACGGTAAATATCATCGACAGACGTCGTCTCGCTTTTCTTTGTACCTTTCCGTCCAAGACGTTTGAACCAAGCGAGTAGAGAAGACTCTTCCGCGGCAGAATCACCGAGTAGCCTCTGAAGCTGTGAACGCAAGACATCTGAGTTTTCCAGCACATGCAATACGCCATCGTAGGCGACGCTGATCGTGCCTCTTTCTTCCGAAACGACGACAGCAATAGCATCGCCGAGTTCACTAGCGCCTACAGCCGCTCGGTGACGGAGACCAAAATCGCGACGCAAATGGTAGACATCGGAAAGCGGCACATGAACGCGCGCTGCAGCTATTCGACCGTCGCGAATTAACACCGCGCCGTCGTGGAGCGGCGAGTTGGCGTAAAAAATCTGTCGCAGAAGCGGTGATGTCACAGCCGCGTCAAGGCGCACTGCGTTTTCCTGATGCTCAAATTCCCCTAGCCGCGTGCTGCGTTCAATGATGATCAACGCGCCAGTCCTTGTTTTCGCCATGTTGTCACAGGCAGATACAATCGACTCTATGAGCCTACTCGTATCAGAAGCGCCGTTAGGCATCATCCAATTCATACGTTGGAAGCGGTTACGCCCAACCGCCTCAAGTGTTCGCCGCAACTCCGGCTGAAAAATAACGATGATCGCAATCGCTAAAATGGAGATCGTTCGACTTAAC
>JAAZJV010000111.1 GCA_012800135.1 Clostridiaceae bacterium
CTTATATCTTCCAAAATTCTCTTCGTATCGTAATCGTAATTAAATACATCCGCAATTTGAGGTTCTCTTTCTAAATTAACGTAGACAAAATGATCAAAATTCTCTTCAGCAAATTTTTTTAGAATATATGTTTTACCGCATTGTCTTACACCTGTTAAAAGAAGCGGCTTCCTGTTTTTCTTATTTTTCCAGAAAATAAGGTCTTTCATTATTTCTCGCTTCATAGAAACCTCCTTGAACAATGTTGTCTGCACTTGTTAACAGTCTATTGAACGAAAACAACCTGCGATAATATCAGCATGTAGTGTGAGTATCGTCTCAGTATTACTTTAGAACATTCCTATGATTTTTGCAACATTTTCAGAATTATTCCTATGATTTTTGCAGTCTTTACCGCGATCATTCCTGCTGTTTTTGCAAATATTTGAGGATTATTCCTATGGTTTTTGCAAATGTTAGAGAATTTTTCCTGTAGTTTTCGCAACGGCACGTTTGAGTTAAGCGATGCCCTATCTTTGGGCACAAACAGTTTTCAAAAAACCCTTGAAGCTGGACAAGCAAATTTTGGAATCATTGACATCGGACAATCAAAAAAATTTGTTTTTGTCAGTTATTGGCTACAAAAAATGTGTTAGAGGAACACCTTTTGTCGAACCGATCCAGCAGAATAATCGTAGCGACTTTTGTTATAAAAATTATGTTCAATGACAGATGACAATGAACTGAAAAATATATTATTGTGTCGTTTCCAGAAAGTCGAAAACGCGCTGATTGAAATCTTTTGACTCCTCAAAGCAAGCATGCCCTAATCCGGGATATACATACAGTTCGCTGCCGGCAATCTGTTCGTTCATCTCGTAGGAGGACTGTATTCCAACGACTTTATCTTCTTCTCCGCCAACAATCAGTGTCGGACAGGTAATGTTCTTCAAATCGTGAAGAATATCAAATTGGAGAATCGCGTTGGCATTTGTTAAAAATCTTCTGTAATCCGATGGTTTGCCGATAAATCCGATGACGGGATAGAGTTTTCTATAATTAGCAAGATATTTCGGCGAATAATTCTTTTCGATCACGTCAATCATGAGCTGCTTATGATTGCCTTGATTCGCAAACTCAATCCACTTGCTGATATTTGTCTGTATCATCTTATTTGCCCGCGGCGCGGAAACGGCAAGAACGAGCTTTTCAATCATCTCTGCATGGTCAACGGCAAGATGTTGGGCGATCATCCCTCCCTGAGACATACCCATGACAGATGCTTTTTCGATGCCAAGTTTCTGCATTGCTTTTGCCTGATCATTCGCCATCTCTTTGATTGAAAATTCTTCCGGTAGTTCTTTCCTTCTGCTGAATATGTAAACCGTGTATTTTTCAAAGAATATCTTATACGGTTTTGCCAATAGCAATGCTTTCCCTTTTACCGTAATTATCCCATCCGAGAGACCGGGCAAAATGATCAAAGCTTTATTGCCATACCCAAAGGAAACGTAACTCATTTCCGCATTGTCGATTGAGAC
>JAAZJV010000112.1 GCA_012800135.1 Clostridiaceae bacterium
AAACAATATAGATTCTTTTAGCGTTATACAGACAGATTTTGCCGACTGCATGGACTGCTATCGATGTGTGCGTGTGTGCCCCGTAAAAGCCATCCGTATCACAGGCGGCTACGCCCGCGTCGAGGGTGATTTGTGCATCCAATGCGGAGCGTGTGTCCATGAGTGCCCGCAGCACGCGAAGATCATCCTGCCCTCGACCGATTACGTCAAATCTCTCATCGAGGACGGTCACCGCGTCGTCGCTTCGGTCGCCCCGTCCTTTCCTGCTGTTTTTCCCGGTTGGCAAAGTGAACGAATCCCTGCGGCTCTCCGCAGACTCGGCTTTTCCTACGTCGGCGAGACGGCTGAAGGAGCCGAAGCTGTCTCCGAGGTTTCCCTCACACAGATGAAAAAAGGCAGCATCTTTACTGCGTGTCCGACGGTCGTCCGCTACGTCGAACAGGAAAGACCCGAGTACTTAAGTCAGATGATTGAGATCGCCTCTCCCATGATCGCACATGCGCGCATCCTCAGAGAACGCCTCGGCGACGACATCAAGGTCGTTTTCATCGGACCTTGCGCAGCCAAAAAGCAGGAAATTCTTCGTCCTGAGAACAAAGGCGACGTGCAGGCGGCACTCACATTTACCGAGCTGGTAAAGTGGCTTGAAGACGAAGAGATCGATCTGTCGGAGTGTCCTGTCGAAAGTTTCGACGGGGAAGGGGGGTACGACGTTGCACGGTTATTCCCGCTTGAAGGCGGTATGCTGAAAACGTGTGATATTCTTACCGACGCGTCGGTCGACGACATTGTTCACCCTTGCGGACCGGATGCCGTCAAAGCGCTCTTCGATGTGCCGATTGAATCATGGAATTTCCGTGCGTCGGAACCTCTGTTTTGTGAGGGCGGCTGTATCGGAGGTCCCGGATACCCGACAGATGTCAATCTTTTCGAGAGACGACAACGTGTCATTGACTACGTCAAATCAAAATCGCTCGGACTGCCAAAAGCGGATACTTCCGCTGTCGATCTTCGCGTCACATTCGAAAAACGAAACAAAATCATTTCATTCGATTCGGTAAGCGATGAGGAGATTGAACGCATCCTCGCCGAGACAGGGAAAGCAGACGAAAGTGAAAGACTCAATTGCGGCGCGTGCGGTTACAACAGCTGCCGTGAAAAGGCGGCGGCTGTCGCGCTCGGCATGGCGGAAGCGTCGATGTGTCTTCCGCAGATGCGCCGTCACGCAGAGCGCCGGGTAGATCAGATTATCGAGATTTCCCCCATCGGCATCGTCGCGCTCGATGAGAATCTTCATATTAAAAACATGAATCCCGCTTTTAAGAAAATGTTCCTCTGCACAGATCGCATCATCGGACGCGAGATCAGCTACCTCATCAATGCCGCATGCTACGAAGAAGTTGCTAAAGGCGAAAAAACGACTGCTGAAGCCGTCCGCGCCAAGTACGGGAAACGCTACCATGAGATTGTTTCTCGCATGGCTGACAAGAACGAATACATCGGATTTTATCTCAACTTATCAAAATCAGAACCCGATACGAATCAGCTCGAGCTCATTCGCGAACAGATGGTTCACCAGGCAAAAGAGATCTTGCAACATCAAGTGGAATTTGCTCAGAATCTCGCCCAGTATCTCGGTGAGAGCACGGCGGAAAGCGAAGTACTCGTTCGCCGTATGATCGATATGTACGAGGAGGATAACTGATCAATGCTCCACTACGAAGCCTTCACCAAACAAGTCTGTCAGGATCGTCAGTATGTCTGCGGCGACAATATCGTCTCGTTTAACCATAAATATTCCTATTATTTCGCTATTTTTGACGGGATCGGGTCGGGCGTTTTTGCGAATCTTTCCGCTATCGCAAACGCAAGCCGTTGGAAGAAGATGATCCGCGAGGGGATATCCATCAGCGAGGCGTGTGAAAAGATTGCCTCCGACACGAACCGTGCGCGAAATCAAAATGTTCCTTTCACTGCTTTTGTCGCAGTCATGGTGACACATCTCGGAAGTGCGCTAATCTATACGTACGAGTCTCCGATCGCCGTTCTTAGCCGCAAGGGAGTAACACAGACATTGAAGCCGCGCTATTATTCTGCGGGCTTTGAAGAGCTTGGCGAAGTCAAAATCGATCTTGAGGAAGGGGACGCGCTGTTCATTTTTAG
>JAAZJV010000346.1 GCA_012800135.1 Clostridiaceae bacterium
GCTTTGCCGCTCTACGCGATCTTCTCACTAAGGAAGCACACCGCATCCGATCACGCTTTAAAAAGACAGGATCATTCGAATTCCCGAAGTTCCCCGGTGTCTTGTGCATGTATCCTATCTATCTTGATGCCTGGGAACGCCTCTCCCATTACCCCAACCAAACCCTCGTCCTCACACGAGCACCCTAGTGATCTGCTCTAAGTAAAAACAACAAGAATCTTCCATTAACTTCTTCCCCTCCGTCAACCAACCCCCAGCGGTCTCTTCATAGAGCTCCTACGTCATCCTTTCTCTCTTCTTAATCGCCCAAACGTTCGCTTTGTTAACATCCAGACCATAAATATCTGTTCAAACATCTTTATCCTTTCATGAGCATGCTCAATAACTACAAATCCGCTCCCTCCCACACGACCTTTCCGGCCAATTTCTCAATATATGGAGATTTTCTATACCTCAAATACCGGTGTAAGCGAACAACCAGTACTGGAAACACGGGTTTGTGGTCAATTTTTGAAAAATAACAGATTAAGTGCCTAGGAAGAGTGCTCTTCAAGCTTTTTTCCGGGAGGGTTTCCCTTATAATGGCCACTTTCTTCGTTCTTTTTGGAATAGTGACCTCTGGACAGGTCGTGTGGTCACTTTTCCTGCTTTTTTTCGAAAAACTGGTTTAAATATTTTGTGAGGGATGGGGGAAGAGGAGAAGATGGGATGTCGCTGTATTGGGGATATCACATGAATCAGGTGCAATTATGTTTGTTCGGGGTTGAGTGCTGCGGTGTTCGAGGTTTATTGTGTTGCGGTGTTTAGGGTTGATAGTGTGGCGGGGTTGAGCGGTTCTATGAGGATCGTTTTTTGGTTTTTGTAGATTACGTAGCCTGGTGCTGTTCGAGGTGGTTTTTTAACATCGCGGACGAGGCAGACGTCGATGTCGGTTTTGGCGCCGCCGGCGCGGTTGGCGCTTGAATACCATGCGGCGATGCCTGCTGCTTCGTTCAGTGTTCTTTCCGGTATGGCGCGCCCTTCACTTGATATGATGACGTGTGAACCGGCGCCATTTTTGATGTGCATCCATACGTCGTCTTTTCGCGCCTTGCGCACAAGGCTGTCGTTTTGCATAGGATTACGTCCCACCAAGATCGTGAACCCGTCTGATGATGTAAATGAACGCGGTGGAATCGGCGCAGAGCCGTCCTTTTGATGTTTTGATTTTTGTTGGCGGCGTTGGCGATTGGCGTATGCCTTTTCTCGGCGCTTGGAGCGTCTGCCCGGTTGTCCAGGTAGCGTATCGGTCGCATGAGAAGGTGAACGCGGCTTTTCTTGGCGATCTTGGGGGTCTCTTATTGTGTGATATTCGGAGGCGATGGATTCAAGATCTTCGTCATTTTCTGCCCAGGCGATCGCATCCTGCAACGAGTTGAGCCAGCTCAAGGTTCGCTCATCTTCTTTGAGAAGTTTTGAGGCAGCTTCTTTCTTGCGGCGATTGCGTCGTGCTTGGTGAAAATAGGCTTGGGCGTTATCGGCAGGGGAGTGTTGCGGATTGAGTTTGACAACAATCTTTTCTGGCGGGTCTTCGTGATAATTGTCTAGTGTAACACTGTCGACTCCTTTTGGAATTTGGTAGATATTGGCGATGATCAGCTCGCCCATCAGTTGCTGATCGTTGGCTTTTGCGCCCTTTGCGGCATCCTCTTCATGAAGCATCTGTTTTTTACTAGCATGGCGGATTTCATCACGAAGTCGGCTAGCAAGTGACGTTCTTTTGCGCTTGAAATGGTCGTCGCGAAGCTTCCGGCGATTAAATGCCGTGACGGCTTCCGCGATCGTCTTATAGGTTTTGTAGTAGGGTAGATGCGTCAGGGGCAAGACGTGTACGGCTACAGGAGCGCCATCGCTGCTAGCCTCTTCTTTCATATAGTAGACGCGTGGTGTGTTTTCTCCGGAAATGACGAGACGGCACAATGTTCGAACCGATTCTTCCAGATTGAGTTTTTCTTGGGCATCTAGGGAAGATATCGGGCGGTCAGGATCAAGAAAAGCGCGGTAAGCGGCCTCTGTTCCGAGGGTAGGGGAAAATCCGGCGACGGCCTGCATCGCAGCGCGCGAGACCGAAAGTCCAGGTCTTAGATCAGACAA
>JAAZJV010000323.1 GCA_012800135.1 Clostridiaceae bacterium
GCGCGATTTCCACTGTTGACTCTCTATTATTTTCGTATTACGATATTATCATGAAAGAAACGATCGATAAAAAGAGAGTAACCGAGGAGCAGATAGCTGCTTGGGTTGATGAAGCGGAGAAGGGCTACGATGTTAATGTTCTGAAAAAACGTGGTCGAGGCCGACCAGGCAGAGGCGCGGCACCTAGTCAAGTTATTGCTGTTCGATTGACACCTGAAGAACTGAAACAAATTGATCAAAAAGCAGCAGAACTGAACATGACTCGTTCTGAATACATTCGCCACTCGTTAACCGCATGATTATATCAATCCATCCCTCTGCTTTGAAGCATGGTGTTCATGAAGAGGATATTATTTATGCTGCAACTTGGCCACTATGGATTGAGCCTCTCGATGAAGGTAATCCTCAACGAGAGTTAAGACTTGGCTTTGATACGGCAGGGCGGATGCTTGAGCTGGTTGTTCTTATTTTTGATAGTGGGAATGAGTTGATCATTCATGCTATGAAGGCACGTCCTCAATATCTAGATTTACTCCCCTGAACCCCTCGCTCAATTAAAACGTAATAATACCAGCTAGTAGCGCTTTGAGCTGTCGAAAATACTCAGAAAAAAGCCTAGAATAAGAGCAATGATAATGACCCACATAGTAATGACCTCCCCGTGCTTATAAAATAACACACTGACGCACTTAAGGATCACCCCCGCCACATGTCCGGATGCAAATAGTAGACGCCCACATAATATCCGGCGTTTTCTGGATTACAACGCTTGTCCGGATGCAATCATTCGAAAAAGATGGCGCTTTTGGCACAACTTGTATCATCCCTGCATGTGCGGGAGCAGCTTTAATAACGTACAAAAATCGACCAAAGAGCGCTTGAAGAATAATCCTGTATTCTGTTTAGCTAATCTTGGATTTTATATCCCGCTCAACTCTTACTCTTTTCTTTAGAGCGTTTATCGTTAATGATCTTCATGTGTTCTTCTGTGATAAGTTCGACGTTGTTCTCTCTTGCCCAGTCAACACAGCCCTTTAAAACGAGAGATAAAAACACGCGCGGCACACCCAGCACGGTCATGAGCGCTTCGTCGGTGAATTTGATTTTATCGTCGGCGCGGTCAGCGGCGTAACGAACGGAAGCAAGCGAAGCTTGCCGCATTTGCAATAGTTCAGCACGCATTCTCGCTTTTCTGTGGTACCAGAAATTCTTACTGTCGCGATATCCGTAATCAATGGGAAGTGGCGGGAAATCACTGGCTTTTACACCGTTAATAATGGCGTCTCGATACTGTTTCTTCATTAAAATCTTATCGACACGAAGAATAAAGTGAGCTCCGAATTTGCTCGTAATGCCGTTGAAATCACGGTACGGCCCTTCGTAGCCGTCGAGTTCGCCAGGCTGATCCTCATCCGCACCGTCAAGCTCGCGCATCCACGTGCATTCGATCACCTGAAGCGCGTCGGTCAGCACTTGAGGTCTTATCTCACCCGTTTCTTCTTCAATAAAGCTCTTTTCCAGCCTGAATTTGCAGTTTGCCATTTTCTCAGCCGGCTTATCTCCCGGCCATGAAAGCTTGACCGCCTCTTTGAAAGTCTTCGGTTTATCGTCGATAAAGTTGATGGCACACTTTCCGTTGCAAAGGAGGTTCTGCGCCGTATTCGATGAATTGCGGCAACAAAGAAGCATGGCGTAATAATCCTTGCCGGCTACGTAATACGGCTGCACCAAAGAATATGGCCCCAAGTTGGTCATACCGTCTTCGCAAAGGGTACTGACAATAACGGTCGGCATCGGGAAGAACAGCGAGGTTTGGTAGAAATTATCCACGATACGAAGATCTTCAAAACTACTCATGATGAATGGCTCCTTGTCTTAATCACTAACTAGTAATATGTTTGCCCGGAAAGATCCCATCCATAAATTTCAGGCAGCAGATCCTTACCGGCTTTTTCACAAGCTTCAATATGCTTTTCCAGCGTCTCATAGGGCTCTGAATGCGGAGATCATTTCCATGGGAAGGATATGGCCTGTTACTGCATGAAATCTCACGTTAAGCTCTTGAAACTGCTTTGACTTCAATTGCAATCATCGATAATTGAATCCGAGCATGATATTTCCGCTTTAGATTTACTGAACTCTTTGACAGAATCATGTGCAATATTTGGTTTTCTTGATACTCTCGTTTTACACCATCTATGATACACTACGATTACTAGCAGAGTAGCAAACATGAGGAAGGAGGTACACGCCGTGGCTACTGTTTTCGATGTAGCAAATTTCTTTATCACCGCAGAGAACAAAAGAGAGCAGGGTTCAATGACGAACCTACGGTTAAATAAAATACTCTATTTCGCGCAAATAGTAAGCATTTTGGAGCATGGCAAGCCCTTGTTTCATGATGATTTTGAGGCGTGGAATCTTGGACCTGTTATTCCCTCTGTTTACCACA
>JAAZJV010000113.1 GCA_012800135.1 Clostridiaceae bacterium
ACGAGTAGAAAGAGAAAGAATGCGACGAGCAAGAAGGAAATGACGCTCTGAATTAACGTGCCGTAGGTGATGGCAACTTCCTCGATTTCACCACTAGCCGGTTTCAACACAATTTTCAGGTTCGTGAAATCGATGCCGGCTGTAAAATATCCGAGCACGGGCATCAATATATCGTTGACAACACTGTCCACGATCGCCTTGAACGCAAGACCCATTACGAAGCCTACGGCTGAATCTAAAACGTTGCCTTTAGCAATAAACTCTTTGAACTCTTTTAACATAGAGGGCAATTCTCCTTAAGTATATTAAGTATTGAACATTCAGAAAAGTGATTTGTTGCGCCATATAGATATTCTTGAGCCAGATCCGTCTCACTTTATCATGATGCGACGTTAATTCGCGTGCGGCATATGAATCTTGATGGAATCCGGAAGCCAAGGCAATTCATCGACGGCGCAACTGAGGCTCAATGTGATGTTGGTTTCAACAAGGCGCGCAAGTTTCTCAAGGCGATTGATGAAGTCAGCGAGACTCTCTAACGCCTCGTCGCCGGCAATTTTGAAAACGCTATCGATGAAGATGTGTGAAATATCGTAATCTTTTGCGTTCATGCCCGCGATGAACGCGAGCAACTGATCGTAACCTTGAATGGAATACTCTGTGATGTCGATGAAGCGGACGGAGTGCGGGATGTGATGACTGGCGCTTTTGCCGGACTCCACAAAAACCATGTTCGCGTGTTCGTCTTTGGCCTCGCGTGTCAAGATCTCTAACATAACCGGCGTCTTACCCGTACCTTTTTCTCCTACAACTGCATCAACAAACATAAGTACCTCCGTATTTAGCTGACCCTTATTATTTACAGTATTTCAACAAAGATCGTGTGACAAAAACCGATTATCGGTAAAAGCTCACACATTTTCTTGCTGACTTGATCATACGCTAATTCGACTTTTTTTTGAAGCATAAATTTTACATTTTAAGTGGTGATTCCTTGACATCCTTCGTCTAAGGCGAAATATATCTTTATGAATAGGTATAGTCGTGCGAGCAATCGAGATCGAATTATATCAGGGATAAAAGAGAATCACTAAGAAGAATGAAGAACATCATGTTCCGAGCGTGTTCTCCTTCAGCTATATTTACATCGTTTGTTGCATGCCAGCACAATTTCTGTTAATGTGTATGCACAATTTATTTCTAGGAGTCGATATGATCAGGGAATTTGATGTAAAGCACTTGACCGAATCGATAGAACGCATGTGTGGCGAAAATGCTTGTGACCTTCCTTATGACGTTGAACAGGCGATCGCATCTTCATTGGATCTTGAAGACGGCGAACATGCGAGTGCTCTTCTTTCCGAACTTTTAGAGAACGCGCGTATCGCGCGAAAGGAACGCATTCCTCTTTGTCAGGATACAGGGATGGCTGTTGTCTTTCTTGATGTCGGCCGAGATGTGCATTTTTCCGGTGATCCCTACGAAGCGATCAATGAAGGCGTACGGCGCGGCTACAAAAAATATTTTTTGCGCATGTCAGTGGTGAAAGATCCGCTCAGACGTGTCAACACCGGTGACAACACGCCGGCCATCACGACGATTCGTATCGTTCCCGGGGATCGCGTGACTGTGACGCTTTTGGCTAAAGGTTTCGGAAGTGAAAATATGAGCCGGCTTGCCATGTTACGTCCCGCAGACGGCTTGGAGGGCGTTCTGGCGTTTGTCCTTGAAACAGTTAAACTTGCCGGACCTAACGCCTGTCCGCCGCTAGTTGTCGGGGTAGGCATCGGCGGAACGTTTGACCATGTGGCGTTGCTTGCCAAACGGGCACTCGCGCGTCCTATTGGAGAGCGCCATCCGGATCCGTTTTACGCTGATTTTGAAGAATCCCTACTTGAAAAGATCAACCAACTCGGTATTGGACCGCAAGGATTCGGCGGGCGGACGACGGCGCTTTCTTTAGCAGTAAACGTCGCGCCGACGCATATTGCCGGATTACCGGTCGCCTGTAATCTCAATTGCCATGCGACACGTCATCGACAGGAGGTGCTGTAATGGATCGAAACGAAGAGGTATGCCGTGTGACTTTACCCTTGACAAAGGCAATGGCTACAAGCTTTCGAATGGGCGAGCGCGTCCTCCTTACGGGACCGATATACACGCTTCGAGATGCCGGTCATCAACGTCTTGTCACGCTTTTAGAGCGTGGTGAGGAACCGCCTTTTCCTCTGGAAGGCGCCGTCATTTTTTATGTAGGGCCGACGCCGCCGCTTCCGGGGTACGCGATGGGATCTGCCGGACCGACGACATCTTACCGTATGGATCCATATGCGCCTGCGCTGATCTCACGTGGACTCCGCGGCATGATCGGAAAAGGGCGTCGCGGCCCGGAGGTGATCGACGCGATGAGGCGTTATGGATGCGTATATTTTGCCGCTACGGGCGGAGCGGGCGCGTTGCTTTCACACGCCATAGAGTCGTCGGAGGTCATCTGTTGGGAGGATCTCGGAACAGAAGCGCTTCGTTTGATCCACGTGCGAGACTTTCCTGTGACGGTTGCCATCGATACAGAGGGGCGAAACCTTTATGATGAAGGTCCTGCTCTGTGGCGTGAGATGCAAAACATTGTGACGGACGATATCATCGACAGAAAGTGAATGGAAGATGCCGGAAGACGTCATGAATGAAAATGTCATAAATACCCTTGACAACTATGAAAAACGTCCGATCTATCAACTGATCGCGGAGGCGATTCAGGCTGATATCGAATCCGGAAAGCTTCCCGAACATACGAGGTTGCCGTCTATTCGCAAGATGGCAGAACAGTATAATGTTTCTGTTGGCACCATTCGACACGTATACACTTTGCTTAATCGCGAGGGTGCTGTTATTTCACGACGCGGTCAAGGTACTTTTGTGGCGGGTACGTTGGCGGATGAACCGATGATAAGCCGAAAATCGCGTGCGATGAAGGCGATTGACGACATGCTTTCGGAGATGACTGAACTCGGTTTTTCAATGCGTGAAGCACAAATCTTCTTTGAACTCCGACTTCGACAAAAAGAGGATGAACGACGTCCTGTCCGGATCGCGCTCATAGCTTCAACGCCGGAAGAGCGTTCGGTGATGGATCGCGCTTTAGAGAACCTTACGATGACGATGCGCATTTGGTTGTCTTACGAGGATGTACTTGAAAGTCCGGATCGCCTAAAATCGGGTTATGATTTTCTCGTTGTCCCAAATGAGCTTCATAGAGAACTTGCGCTTCTTGCACAGGACGAAGAAATGATCCTGCCGATCGCTTTGCAACCGGATGGGGGCGCGATTGCCGCGTGCTTTTCAGTACAAGAGGGTGAACGCGTAGGTTTTTTGACGGTAAGCGACGGATTCCTCTCTCTGATGAAACAGGCGCTTTTGCCGTATCTTCCCGATTCATGTTTAATTTCCGGAATACATCTGCGTGAGCAGGATGGTATCGAAGAATTTATAAATCAGCAGGACTGGCTAATGCTCGCGCCGGAGGTGACTGTTTTTGCTCAGTCTTCTGTGATGAAGCTTGTGCGTGAATGGGCGCTCTCGGGCGGACATGTCGTTCGAACTCGTTTTGAATGTGACGAAGGCTCGATGCTTTATGTGCGTCGCGCCGTAGAAAAGCGATATAAGGAGCTTCGCGATGTAGGGTGATCGGAATGAAGAGCCGGTGCACAGAGTAGTTGACTGTACACTGAGTTTTTCCTTCTTCAAACGGTGATACCCATTTGGACGATTGAGGATGTGTTTCACCGAGTCGGATACGATAAAGTGCATGAATAATGTACATAAATGATGACAGAAAAAATGGCGGATAAAGCGCCGGAAAGAACGTGAGGATCAACATGCAGGAATCAAATGGGAAAAAACTGGTCATCGGTGTCATTGGTGCCGACGTACATGCCGTCGGCATCCGAATACTTGATTTTGCCTTCACTGAGGCCGGATTCGATGTCACAAACCTTGGTGTGATGGTTTCGCAGGAGGAATATATCGGCGCTGCGATTGAAACAAATGCTGACGCGATCGTTGTCTCTTCACTTTATGGCCACGGCGAATTGGACTGCCGCGGATTACGCGATAAGTGTGATGAGGCAGGTCTCGAGGGCATTCTTCTCTACGTCGGTGGTAACATTGTCGTCGGCAAACAGGAGTTTTCCGATGTTGAGAAACGCTTTCATGCGATGGGCTTTGATCGCGTGTTCGCACCGGGTACGCCGCCGGAAACAACGATTTATTGGTTGAAGAAAGATCTCGGGGTTGAAGAAGGTGCGTCCTGTTCTACTGATTGATTTTGGCAGCACGTTTACGAAAGTGACAGCCGTCGATCTTGATGAGGAAATTTTGCTCGGCCATGCGTCTGCTTTCACGACGGTCGATCACGATATCGGCTGCGGCCTTGCCTCGGCGATAAAGAAGCTAGAGCAAAAGACGGGCGTGCTTTCGTACGAATACCGTCTTGCCTGTTCTTCGGCGGCCGGCGGTTTGCGTATGATGGTCTCTGGACTGGTGCCGGAGTTGACTGCTGAAGCGGGTCGATTGGCAGCTCTTGGCGCAGGCGCGAAGATTACGCGGATCTTTTCACACCGTCTTGGCAGACGGGATTTGGCTCATATCGAGTCAAATCCGCCCGATATTTTTCTTCTTACAGGCGGCACAGATGGAGGGAACCGGTCTGTTATCATTGACAACGCAGCGGCGCTTGCTCGCTTAAGCATACGTTTTCCGGTCATTGTTGCCGGCAATCGCGATGCAGTAGATGACTGTGAAGATCTTCTTAATGACTTTGAAGTGTCTTTTTGCCCTAATGTCATGCCTCGTTTTAACAAGTTAAATGTTGAACCGGTTCAACGGGCAATCCGCTCGTTGTTTCTGACGCACATTATTCGGGCGCGCGGGATGACGAAGGCATCAAGCCTGCT
>JAAZJV010000114.1 GCA_012800135.1 Clostridiaceae bacterium
GGCTTGGCAGTAGGTTTCTGGGAGAGCACCGAAGACGTCAAAAAGAACTGGGAAATCTCTCGTGTATTTGAACCGGAGATGGATGAGGCAGACCGCAACGCGCGCCTCAAAGGCTGGAAGAAGGCCGTGAAGTGCTCGTTCGGCTGGGCGAAGGAAGATTAAGCGCGAGCTTATCTTTCTAGAGAGTGAAGAGGTCATGCGAATGACCTGCGTAAAGATAGGATGCAGGTCATTGCATCAACCATGAATGAAGAGGAGAGTTTTATATGTTAGACATTTTTGTAGCCGAACTGATCGGCACGTTTATGCTTATTCTGCTCGGCGACGGCGTATGCGCGAACGTATCGCTCAATAAGTCGGGCATGAAAGGCGCCGGCTCGATCCAGATCACCTTTGCATGGGGTCTTGCCGTGTTGCTTCCTGCGTTTATTGTCGGAAAAGCTTCCGGTGCGCATCTCAACCCTGCGTTGTCGATCGCGCTCGCCGTCGATGGGAGTATAACATGGGAGCAGCTTCCTGCCTACATCGCAGGAGAATTCGCAGGAGCATTTCTAGGTGCCGTTTTGGTATATATGCTGTTTAAGAAGCACTTTGACGCCACAGATGACGTTGCCACACAAAGAGGTGTATTCTGCACCTCGCCTTCGATTCGTAGCACAGGGCACAACCTGTTAAGCGAAATTGTAGGCACATTTGTATTGGTATTCAGCATCAAAGGACTCGGCCAAGTTGTCGGTTGTGCTGCGGGCGTTGACAAACTTCTGGTATTCGGTATCATCGTATCCATCGGTATGTCGCTGGGCGGCCTGACAGGCTACGCCATCAACCCTGCACGTGACTTGGGCCCCAGAATTGCGTACGCAGTTCTTCCGTTCAAAAACAAGGATCCCGACTGGGGTTACAGCTGGGTTCCTGTTATAGGCCCGATCATCGGCGCGGTAATCGCGGTTCTGCTCTATCAGGCGCTGCTCGGACTGCCCGCGTTCGCCTAAAAGCCATCGGTTTTCCTTACGTGGCTTGAGGAAAGAAGTAACGGCGGCCGCCAAGGCATAGCGTCTTTGCGGTCGCTATAACGTCCACTTCTTGAAAAGAGACTGTCTTCCAGCGAGGCAGTCTCTTTAATATGGGAACATACGTTAACGTTCTGAGAGCGTGATTGTGATAAAATCATGCCATGGTATCGGATATTGTCGTTCATGGAGCACGTGAACATAATCTTAAAAATGTTAATCTTCGAATTCCCCGCAACCAGTTGATTGTGTTGACCGGTATTTCCGGTTCAGGTAAATCATCGCTTGCCTTTGACACGATCTATGCGGAAGGTCAGCGCCGTTATGTCGAGTCGCTGTCTTCTTACGCGCGCCAATTTCTCGGACAAGTCAGAAAACCGGACGTAGATCGCATCGACGGTCTTTCGCCGGCGATCGCCATCGATCAGAAATCGACCAGCCAGAATCCGCGCTCAACGGTCGGAACGACGACTGAGATTTATGATTTTCTGCGATTGCTTTATGCGCGTGCAGGAACACCGCATTGCCCTTCGTGCGGACGTGTCATCGAGAAGCAGTCGGTTGACCAAATTGCCGACGCCGTCATGGCGTGGCCGGAAGGCACGAGGATCATCATTTATGCGCCGGTGGTTCGCGATCGAAAAGGCAGTTATGTGAAACTGCTGTCTCAGCTTCGACAACAGGGCTATGTCCGCGTTCGCATTGACGGCAAGACGTATATGTTGGGCGAAGAGCCGGAGCTTGAGTCAAAAAAACGTCATACGATAGAGGTCGTGGTCGATAGGTTAATTCGGCGCGACGATATCAGAAATCGTCTTGTCGATTCTCTCGAAACGGCGCTAGCTCTCGGTTCCGACATCGTACTCTTGCGTTTCGAACCGCCTGCGCGTGAGAGCCAATCAGAATCAGATGTAACAGAGCAACTTTTCTCGCAAAAATTCGCCTGCCCGGACTGCGGTATCAGTATTGGTGAAATGTCTCCTCGACTTTTCAGTTTTAACAACCCTTACGGTGCCTGTCCCGAATGTACAGGGCTTGGTGTCTTTTCCCGTTTTTCTTCTGATTTGGTGGTGGAAGATCCTGATCTATCCCTCAGGAATGGCGCAATCACAATCATGGGCTTTAAACTCACCGACGAGACGAGCTGGATGCATTGTCACGTTCTCGCACTGGCTGAAAAATACGGATTTTCTATGGACACTCCGTGGTGCGAACTCCCCGAAAACATTCAAAAGCTATTGCTTTACGGGAACAACGGCGAGGAGATCATTGTAGATACGAGCAAGACGAGGTACAACAGAGGCAAACCTTACCACACGACGTGGGAAGGCATTATGAATACGCTTGATCGACGCTATCGTGAGACGACATCCCAAGAAGTTCGCGATTACTATAACCGTTACATGGAAATTACTCCGTGTCCATCCTGTGGAGGCGCGCGGCTTCGGCCGGAGGCTTTGGCCGTTACGATTGGCGGACTCAATATAAATGAATTGACCCATCGTTCTATCAAGGACATTCGAGCATTCTTTGACACATTACATCTGACGGGTGAAAAGAAAGAGATCGCGGCGCCCATATGCCGTGAGATCAAGGCACGTCTGTCTTTCATGTTGAACGTCGGGCTGGATTATCTGACTCTTTCCCGCGCTTCGGCGACGCTTTCGGGAGGAGAATCGCAGCGCATCCGACTAGCCACACAGATCGGTTCAGGTTTGACCGGTGTGCTTTATGTGCTCGATGAGCCCAGTATCGGCTTACATCAGCGGGACAATGTCCAGCTTTTGGCAACGCTAAAGAATCTTCGAGATCTGGGAAATACCGTCATGGTCGTGGAGCATGACGAGGAGACGATCTGGGAAGCCGATCACGTCATTGATATCGGTCCGGGCGCTGGCATCCATGGCGGTACCATCGTCGCAGAAGGGCGACCTGATGACATTGCTGCATCGGATCAATCGATCACGGGAAGTTATCTTTCCGGGCGACGATACATTCCTGTTCCCGAAACAAGGCGACCGGCCGATAAAGGCTTCTTAAAAGTCTACGGAGCACGGGAAAACAATCTCAAATCTATCGATGTTGCCATCCCGGTCGGCCTGATGACATGTGTTACCGGAGTATCCGGATCGGGCAAAAGCTCCCTTGTGAACAATATCATTCTAAAAAAACTGGAAGGCGATTTAAATCGAGCTCGGCGTGCCGTCGGATGCTTTGATCGCATCGAGGGCGTCGACCTCCTAGACAAAGTAATCGCGATTGATCAGACGCCGATTGGGCGAACGCCGCGATCTAATCCGGCGACGTATACCGGAACGTTTGATCTCATTCGGAAATTATTTGCGAAAATGCCGGCGGCAAAAGCACGCGGATACAAGCCGGGACGATTCAGTTTCAATGTAAAAGGCGGTCGTTGTGAAGCATGTATGGGAAACGGTGTGAACAAGATCGAGATGCATTTCTTGCCGGATGTTTATGTCAAATGTGATGTCTGCCAAGGAAGCCGTTTCAATCGTGAGACGTTAGAAGTTCGCTACAAAGGAAAAAATATCGGCGACGTACTCGATATGACGGTAAGTCAAGCGCTACACTTTTTCGAGAACATTCCTTCAATCGTCAACAAATTGCAAACGCTCGAAGATGTAGGTCTCGGATACATTAAGTTGGGGCAGCCGTCGACAGAACTTTCAGGCGGTGAGGCACAACGCGTTAAGTTGGCAACAGAATTATCACGACGGAGTACAGGGAAGACGTTACTCATTCTCGATGAGCCGACGACCGGCCTGCACACAGCCGACATACATCGACTTGTCAACATTTTGCAACGGTTGGTGTCTTTAGGCAATACGGTTCTTGTCATCGAGCACAACCTCGATGTCATCAAGACAGCCGACTATATCATTGACCTCGGTCCCGAAGGCGGTGAGGGAGGTGGGCAAGTCGTCGCTTGCGGTACACCGGAGGAAGTAGCCGAAGTGCCGTCGTCGTACACCGGCCACTATCTCAAATCGATCTTGTACAGAGATAAACTACGAAGCGGCAGCAAAACACCTGCGCCGTTTTCTAGATCTTATGACACTTAGGATAAGCCCTGTGGTAATGATACGATTTTGAGAGAATAAAGAGCACAAAAGACAAGAAATACCCTCTATTTTACTCTTTTCACTCTTTTGAAGCCTTTTTATGTTTATTTTTGGAAAAGGCGGTTCTTGTGTATTTGAAATGATTTGCCTATTATTTACACAGGAGACACAATTGGGAATAGGATGGATCAAGCATGAGTAAATGTTCAATCTGCCATAAAAACGAGGCGGTCGTGTTTACGACACGCTATGTTGACGGAGAGCCTCGGATGGAGGGCATGTGTCTCCGTTGCGCTTACGATTCTGAACTTCCGGGTATTGAACAAATCTTGGAGCAATCCGGCATAACAGAAGAAAATATAGATGACGTGACAGCACGTATGAATGACGTGCTGGCAGGGATGTCACATCACAGTCCGCAGGAACTATTAAAGACGCTCTTATCCGGCAAATTTCCCGGGATAGAAGACCAAAGTGATGATGGTGACACGGATGATGAAGATTTCGAGGACGAGGCGGCACAAGACGACGATGGGGAAGGCAGCAAAACAAAAAGTCCCATCAAGCGCAATGACCGACCGACAATTCGCCCTCATGCATCTATTGGAGAATTGCTTCCTGCCAATATCGGCGGTCAGTCTGAAAAAATAGCCAGATCGGGCGACAATGATCGCGCGACATCGAAGGGCAGACGGAAAAAACGTCGACTTAAATTTCTGGAGCAATATGCGATTAACCTGACGCAAGAAGCTCGCGAAGGTCGAATTGACCGGATCATTGGGCGCGAAGAGGAACTGGCACGCACGATTCAGATCCTGAATCGCCGAACAAAAAATAATCCGGCGCTTGTGGGTGAAGCCGGCGTTGGCAAAACGGCGATCGCGGAAGGTCTCGCTGTCAAGCTGGTTAATGGGGAAGTTCCCGTTAAGCTGATGGACCAGGAGCTTTATTTGCTTGACATGACAGCGATGGTTGCCGGCACGCAATTTCGAGGTCAGTTTGAGGCGCGGATGAAAGGCGTCGTAGAAGATGTTAAGCGCGCGGGCAACGTAATCCTTGTTATCGACGAGCTCCACAATATTATGGGCGCCGGAGACGCCGAGGGTGCGATGAATGCTGCCAATATTCTGAAGCCTGCGCTTGCGCGAGGCGAACTCCGCGTAATCGGATCGACCACACTGGATGAGTATCGCCGTTTTATAGAGAAGGATTCTGCACTGGAGCGCCGCTTCCAGAAAGTGTTGATCGAAGAGCCGGATGATGAACTCACACTGAGAATCCTCATAGGAATTAAAGATTACTATGAGCAACACCATCACGTCGTTTATTCAAATTCAGTTTTGGAGACGGCAGTGCGCCTGTCAAGTCGATACATTACGGATCATTACCAGCCCGACAAAGCGATCGACCTGATCGATGAGGCAGGATCGCAGCAGAATTTGGATTCGCCGTGTCTCGTGCTGTTGAGAGAATTAGAGCTGAGGCGTGAAGAACTCGAAAATGAGCGAGAAGATAACGAAAAAGCGATTGCAGAATGCAAATCTAACGAGGATTCTCTGAAACTTTATGAAACGCAGGCACAGGTGCGCTCTGAACTAATGCGCTTGGAAGACAGGATTGAAGAAGTGCGCGCGGAGTGTCAGCCTGTCGAGATAACCGATCAAGATATTGCTTCTGTAGTTGAGATGTGGACGGGCATTCCGGTGCGCCAAATTACGGCATCGGAGACAGATCGTCTGATCAATCTTGAGGAACGGCTCCATCAGCGCGTCATTGGCCAAGAAGAAGCAGTTGGTGCTCTTGCGCGAGCGGTGCGCCGTTCACGAGCAGGTTTTGCGAAGAAAGACAAACCGCCGTCATTCTTATTCGTCGGACCGACAGGTGTCGGTAAGACGGAACTGGTTAAAGCGCTGGCTGAAGTTTTGTTTGACTCGGATGAGAATCTCATCCGCCTTGACATGTCAGAATATATGGAAGCGCATACTGTAAGCAAGCTGATCGGAGCTCCTCCGGGCTATGTCGGCTACCATGAGGGCGGTCAACTGACGGAAAAAATTAGGCGTCGCCCGTATAGCGTTGTTCTTTTCGACGAAATTGAGAAAGCGCATGCCGACGTATACAATATGTTACTTCAGATTCTTGATGACGGTCGCTTGACGGACGGTCACGGCCGAGTCGTAAGTTTCAAACACTCGATCATCGTCATGACGAGCAACGCCGGTACGACGTTGAAAGCCGGAACCATAGGGTTTGGCGCACATAAGCGTGAGGCGATGGAAGAACGTGTAGATACGGTTCTTAGGGATCTTTTCCGTCCTGAGTTTTTGAACCGCATTGACGAAATCGTTATCTTCCATGAACTTACGCACGACGAAATTCGCGATATCGTGGATCTTATGTTGAAGGAGCCGGCGGCCGATCTTGAGCGGCGCGGCATACGTCTTGAGGTCACAAATGCTGCCCGTGAGCGTCTTGCCGAGTTAGGCTTTGATCCGAAATTCGGGGCGCGGCCGCTTAGACGCACGATTCAACGCCGGATTGAGGATACATTGGCCGATCTCTGGCTGGGCGATCATCTTAAATCAGCTGTTGAAGTTAAGGTTGATGTCGCACAACAAGGAAGCAGTTCTCGTGAGATAACCGATCATAGCATGACCGATGACAGCGGAGAATTTTGTTTCTCGTGGACGCCATAAGACCATAAGAGGAGTATATAGTTTATATGCCTAAGAAAAGAAGCGAACTCAAACGCAGCGCACGGATGCACCTGACAGGTAAATACGGCACCGCGCTTCTTGTTGTGGTGATTGCGTCGCTGATCCGGAATGCGCTCTCGGTTACGCGCTCGGCGGTAATGAACTGGATACCGGCGTTCAAAATATTTTCAGCGTTATCTGACTTCTTTACAGCGGATGCTTTAACAAATTTGAATGTAAACACATGGCTTGCCGCGATCCGCGAACTGATCGATAAAATAGGTGCTAACGCGCGGTTTTATATACTCTTTTTCGCAATCAGTTTACTTGTTGAATGGCTTTTCTCACTTTTGATTTCTAACGTCGTCGTCTGCGGCATGCAGCGTTGGTTTCTTCGCGCCGATTATCCTCAGTGGACGCCGACTGTCGGCATGATGTTCACGCCGTTTTCGTCCGGTCAATATAGGCTTGTAGTTACAGGAATGTTCTGGAAAAATCTGTGGCTTTTCATCTGGTCGCTTCCGCAACTGGTGTTTTCTTTTTTAGTCTCGGCGCCGTCATTACTTTTGATGTACCACGTGTTGCTTTCAGGCAGTCCTGTTACTCCGGGGTTCATCCGGCGCATAGCCTCACTCTATGGTCTGCCCGAATTTATCTTTCAATGGCCTTGGCTTACCGCGATGTCGGTGTTGCTTCTTGTATCGGCCATTGTATTGATCAATAGGTCATATCGTTACCGGATGACGGAGATGATTCTTGCGGACAATCCTATGATCGGTGCGCGTCGGGTGCTCGATTTGTCGAAGAAAATGACACAGCGTTCTGTTTGGCGTATGATCTTTCTCGATCTATCATTTATCGGATGGGCTTTGTTGTGTATTGTTTTCTATTTTGTCTCATGGTTGGGATTTCTTTTACTTACGCCATACTATACGGCGACATGGATCGAAGCGTATCGA
Source organism: Clostridiaceae bacterium (assembly GCA_012800135.1). Taxonomy (GTDB): domain Bacteria; phylum Bacillota; class Clostridia; order Saccharofermentanales; family DTU023; genus UBA4923. The sequence continues at coordinate 7,749 of JAAZJV010000114.1, forward strand.
GATCTTCGTGATGAGGCGGTGCGCCGCGGCGATGTGACGATGGAAGAGCTCGGCTACCGTCGCATTGAAATCCCGCACACAGATGCGGCGCCATTTTTTACATCATGATGTTACTTATAGCTGTTCAACCGTCGCTTGTTTCGACCGCGTTTTATGTTCTCTTTACGGTGTTGGCGGTGTTGTCAATCAGCGCTGTCGTCTTGACCGTTGGTCATCGATATTTAATGCGTCGCGTGCGCGTGTCGATGAAACAACATAGCGACACTTTGGTCGGTCAAAAAGCAATGGTTGTTGAGGATTTAAGGCCAAGAGGCGTTGGCTCTATTCGAGCGATGTTGACTCCGGAAGAAGAAGCGGCGCGTTCTGTGAACCGCGAGCAGAACGATGATCCGTTAGAGACTTTTCCTGCGGTGGCCGATCAGTATATTTCCAAAGGAAGAATCGTGCGCGTCACGGGCGGTGACCGCACAATGTACCGAGTGCAGCCTATTCGGTGGTAAAAGCGAGGTTTTAGATGTTACATTTTGATGATCAGATGACGCGTGATTTTATCGCGTCGCATGAACTTGACGCTATTTCCGGTCAACTGGGAGCGGCTTGCTTTGAGCTGGATCAAAGGACGTGCCCGGGGAGCGAATATATCGGCTGGCTAGATCTTCCAGATCGTGAAAACAAAGAGGAACTGACGCGTGTTCGTAAATGCGCAGAAAGACTCCGTGAAGAGGTAGACTACCTTGTCGTTATCGGTATTGGAGGTTCTTATTTGGGTGCTCGCGCCGTCATAGAAGCGCTTTCGCACCATTTTGACGCGCAACTTCCGAATGATAGACGTTCAGGCCCGAAGATTATTTTTGCCGGCCATCAACTGAGTTCAGACTACCTCTATGATTTAAAAGAGCTGCTTCGCGGTCGACGTGTTGCGTTCAACGTCATTTCAAAGTCGGGAACGACGACTGAACCGGCCGTCGCTTTTCGAGTCTTACGCGAGGCGCTTTTCCGCGATGCGAGCGAAGATGTGTTTCGCAAACGCGTGATCATCACGACGGATCGCCAACGCGGCGCACTTCGCCGCCTTGCCGAGGAACGCGATTTGGAAACTTTTGTGATTCCTGACGACGTCGGCGGACGTTTTTCGGTATTGACACCGGTCGGCTTATTGCCTGTTGCGGTGGCAGGTATTGACATTGACGAGCTTCTTGATGGCGCGGCATCCTCACGCGATCAGGAGGTTCAGGAAACGGAACTTTTGAAAAAGCCCGCAGCTCGATATGCCGCTGTGCGCACCTTGCTTGCCCGTAAAGGCTACACGACGGAGATCTTAGGTGCCTATGAACCTTCCATGCGCATGTTTACCGAATGGTGGAAACAGCTGTTTGGTGAGAGTGCCTGCAAGGATGGTCGAGGTGTCATTCCACTGGGCGTTGATTTCACGACCGA
>JAAZJV010000011.1 GCA_012800135.1 Clostridiaceae bacterium
AAAACAAAAATTCCGACGCTTCGCCTTCACAAAGTGAGTCTATGCCCCGGCAGCGCAAACACTTAGGCATTGCCCTCGCAGGCGACAATGCCGTCAACCTTTTCCTTAGATTAAAAGGTATCTTGGAAGAACTGCCGCGCTATTCGGGCGTCGAGCCTTTCCTGTTGGTTGAAGGCAAAGAACAGCCGGCTTGGGCCGATCGCCATGCCTGGATGGTGATCACCGACCAAAAGAACAACGTCATCGGCACCATGGGACTTCTAGCGCCGATGGCAGCAAGCCGTGCCGGAATCAAACAAAGCGTCGTCGCTCTTGCGGAACTGAATCTCGACTATCTTGTACCGCTTCCGAGTCGCGAGAATCAATTCGAATCGCTGCCGTACTTTCCTCTCGTCGAACAAGATCTTTCCATGGTCGTGGATCGTGAAGTAACATGGGGCAATATCGAAGAAGCGATCGGAAAATCCGTCAAAAAACTCGAATTTATCGAGGAATACCACGGAGAGCAGGTTCCTGAAGGCAAAAAATCGCTGATGTTCCGTTTCTGGCTCGGATCTGATGAAGGTACGATGACACCGGATCAGATCGAAAAAGCGCGCTCTCGCGTCATCAAGAAATTGACTTACACGTTAGGCGCAAAAATGCGCTAACAAGAGCACTTTCGTAACCAAGAGTCAGCGCGACTATATAGACTATATACCTAAAATATTTGTAACTATAGTTATCGTAGTAAATATCGACCTTGATATAATGCGTTAACGGGCACATACGACACCACCCGATCCGCTTCTCCGTGCTATAAAAAAGATTGGTGTTCTGCGTTTTGTGCCGTTATCAAAGCGGCTTGTCACATTTATCGTATTAACATTGAAGACGTTATTGAAGACGGCAATTGTGAAATATATAACATTGCGTACGAAACAAAAATCAACTCGAACATTAAGGACAGGATTATCACCATGAAAAATACATACGATCTTATTATCATCGGCGCGGGGCCGGCAGGGCTTTCGGCCGGTCTTTATGCGGGACGCGCACGCCTTAAAACCGTCATCGTCGAACGCGGACAGACAGGCGGCCAGATCGCCACAACGTCTGAAATCGAGAACTACCCCGGCGGTCTTTCAGAACCCGGCAAACCGGAAAGCGGCCAGGAACTGACCGATCGCATGGCGCGCCAAGCCGAAGGTTTCGGCATCGAACGCCTTTACGCGAACGTTACTGCAGTCAATCTTGAAGGCCCCGTCAAGCGTGTACATACGCGTGACGTTACTCTGGAAGCCCCTGCTGTCATCATCGCTACCGGAACGCATCCGCGCCTACTTGGCGTACCGGGTGAAAAAGAGTTCACCGGCCGCGGCGTATCTTACTGCGCGACATGTGACGGCGCTTTTTTTAGAGATTTGGAAGTTTTCGTCGTAGGCGGCGGCAACGCAGCTGTAGAAGAAGCGCTCTTTCTCACAAGATTCGCGCGCCGCGTCACCATCATTCATCGACGGAACGAGCTTCGCGCAGATAAAGCCATACAAGAACGCGCCTTTAAGAATGAAAAGATTCACATCATGTGGAATTCGGTCGTCACAGAATTATCGGGCGAGCACGTTCTCTCCTCCATCACCGTTCGCGATACGAAAACGGGAGAAGAGCGCATCATAAAAGCCGACGAAAAAGACGGCATCTTTGGGGTGTTTATGTT
>JAAZJV010000115.1 GCA_012800135.1 Clostridiaceae bacterium
GTAGTTCGTCCAGCAATTGATTATTTTCAGCGGCATAGCGGATTGCCTTAGCACAAGCCTCCAGTGTCCGATCTTGCTTGGGAGAGCTGTCGGCAACATCTGAAAAACTGACGCCGAAATCTGCCATCACGGCAGACAATGCCTCAATTTCCTGTCGCGTCGCTTCTCTATTGGCCGATTCCTCAAACACATCTCGCTCGTCAGGCAGATCATCTATAATAGTCTTATCACCGTCCCCCGTTTCGGTGTATAGTGAGATGGTTCCCTGATGTCGAGCCTCTTTTCTCTGATAATCGATAATGCGACTGCGAATCAGCATGGAAGCATAGCTGAGGAAAGCGCCCCGGCTTCGCTCATATCCTAGGATGGCTTCATGAAAGGCAATCATAGCGATACTGAACTCATCGTCCTGCTCTGTACAAAATTTGGACGTGCATTTAGAGGCCTCTGAACGAATAAAGGGAATGTAGTCCCGGATCAAATCATCAGCCTTCAGCGAGTCTTCTTTTGCTGCATAGACCGCTTTAACGATCTGATGCTCGTCTGGCATGACCTTAGCCCTCCTCATAGAAAGAATACGGATGCGATTTTAAAAAAGCGGGGTCGGCTTTTATTCCAAAATATAAACTATAGTATGGCATGCATCATATGCATCATACAATTTATATCATAAAGAAAAGAACGTAGTCACTGCTTGTTGCCGCTACGTTCTTTTCGATTTTTACTTCAAGCTAAAGAAAGGTCGCAGAGCTACGTTTTATTACTGTACTTGACCTCCGCTCCACGAAAGGTTAGGGCGCCTACAACGATACAAAAGACGGTCACGACAGCACACGTTATGACAAAGTTTCCCAAGCTTTGCATCAACCATTCAAGAGCGTATATAAAAGGTTTGGCAAGCGTGACAGATAAGACCTCCAGTTTTTCCGGGTCAATGTCGTCTAAGTAATATTGCAAGGTACCGATAAAACCATTCAGCATCAAGAAACCGAAGGGCACCCAGAAAATAACCCTGCCGAGCCAATTGAGGCGGTAATTGATCGTACCGAGCATAAGTCCGATAAAATAGATCGCTACATACAGTGACAATAGGATGACAAAGGTTCGCCCAAACTCCAATAGACCGCCATTTTCTGCAATTTTCGGTATAAGATCGATAAAGCGCGGTATATCATAATTAAGTGCCGAGCTGATCCACTGCGTAAGGTGGGCAAAAGCGTTGACGGCAAAACTGGTGGCCAGTCCGAATAAGAATCCCTCGATGATAAACGCTTTTGTCATCGTAGACTTGGGCACTTGGTTTTGCGCCATAAAAAAGTAGTCTTCCTTAAAGCTGGCAAGTCCGGCTACAAAACAGGCGATGAAATAGACTCCTTCAATTCCGCCGATTTTCATGCTGCCGCCACTAAAGTTGACGATAAATCCTACGAGATATAACGCCGTCATCACGCCAAAAAAGCTGATAAAGAATTTGCCATAGTCACGAGTCATAACTCTTACGGCGCTCATGAGCAAAGGATTGTTTTTATTATTCGTCTTCATTTGAGCCTCCTATTTATCTTGATTCTTGCAGTAAGCGATAAAGATATCCTGTAATCCGGCTCGACCTACATTGATACCTGGAGGTAACGTCGTAACAGCAGGAATATCTGTCGGCTTCTTCACAAGCAATGAAGTAAAGCCAAGGTCTTCTTTTTTCTCAAGTACTGTATACATCCCTTCAACCTGCCGCACCGGCTCAGAGAGGCCTGACACATAGGCATGAGTATTTATGACATCCTCCAAACTGTCTTCCAAAATAATCCTGCCGCGGTCGAGGAAGATAACTTCCTCCAGCAAACTGCTTACTTCGTCAATCAAGTGTGTGGAAAGGACGATCGTATTCTGTTCCTCCTGATATATGCGCAATATCTCGTTGTAGAGCAATTCCCTATTGACAGCGTCGTGTCCAAGTGTCGGTTCGTCCATAAAGATAAATCCTGCTCTTGTCTGTAAGGCAACAATGGATCGAACAATGGCAAAGTGGCCGGTTGAGAGTTGATTGAGCCGTTTCTTCTCGTTGATTCCGAAGTCCTTCAAGAGCTGTCGCGCTTCGTCAATATTGAACCGCGGATAAAACTGACTTGTGTCGTAGCAAAAATCCTTTACTTTCATCATCTCCGGAAGCGTATTTTCCGGTTCGGAAAAGTAAATCTCCCGCGATGTGACATCATCCAATGTCGGCGTGTTGTCGTAAAGAACACGCCCGCTTGAGGGTCTGATCCGATCAGAAATGATTTTGAGCAGTGTCGATTTTCCGGCGCCATTCCTGCCCAAAAGACCGTATATCTTCCCTTCTGACAGTTCCAAGTTGATCTGTTGCAGTGCCTGAACATCGCCGTAGTTCTTTGACACATCACATACTTTAATTGTCTGCATTGTCTTCCTCCTCTATCCATCGGATCAAATCTTCCGAGGTAATATCTAAATGTCTTGCCTCTTGGATAAGGGGAAACAGATACGTCTCCTTAAAGGCTGCTTGACGTTTTTTCTTCAGCATCTCGCGTGCTCCTTCTTTAACAAAAATGCCAATCCCGCGTTTCTTGTAACAAAAACCCTCATCGACCAGCGCATTTACACCCTTCCCCGCTGTTGCAGGATTAATTTGAAATGCTCGTGACAACTCCGTTGTCGATGGTATCTGTGTTTCTTCAGCATAAGTGCCGGCGAGAATGGCATTCTCAAGACCTTCCTGTAGTTGTAAGTAAATAGGTCTTTGATCCTGGGTGTTCAGTTTCATGGGCACCTCTTTCTTGCTTAACCGGTTCATTAGTTAACTAACTAACTAGTTAAGTGAAGTTTAGCGCGACGAAATAGAGCTGTCAAGAGCCTCTTTGTAAAAAGAAAGTAAAATTAAATATCAACCAAAATACCGGATCAAACAGAACAGCGATGAATACGAGTCCTGCTTAATCCGGCATCCGGTGAAATGATTTATCTGTTAGTGATAAAAGTTCCCCTTATACGATCGTGAAGAGAACGGAGGACGCCTCGACCTGTTGGCCGTTGCGCACATGGATGGAGGCAATTTTGCCCGCTTGCGGCGCCACGATTTCATTCTCCATTTTCATGGCTTCTAGAACAAGTACCGTCTCGTGAGCCGCAACGGGTTCTCCCACCGCTTTCTTGAGCGCAATTACCGTCCCCGGCATCGGTGCGTAAACCGGTTTACTGCCACCCGTTACAGGGGCTGCCGGAGCAGCCATAGATGTAGATCCATAAACAGGAACAGGGGTTTCTTCGTTTGCCTCCGTTGCCGGCAGTTTATCCGCCGGTGCAGAAATAGCCGACGGCGCGGGAGTGGCAGCAGGTACGGGAGCTGTCGCAGATGCACCCAACGTTCCGTCGGAATATCCTGAGTCCTCGATCTCTACATCATAGACTTTGTTATTTACTTTGACTTTGAACGTTCTCAACATATCAGTCTCCATGAGCTCATACCCCTCAGCACCCGCTTCCTCATTCCCTGCGGATAGTGCCGCAGCCGTTTCCTCTGTCTGGATGGAAGCGACCGTGTCAGATCCTCCCGTGCCGGCAAGCGTTGCTTTCGTCGGTTTCTTCACGTTGCCCAAAAAGCGTACAGCCAGATAAAAGGTAAATAAAACCGCAAATACCGAAATCAGACTCAAGCCGGCAATGACTAGACCTTGCTGAAAAACAGGGGCGTGGCGTAAATTATCAAAGACATTACCGGAGAGCACGTAATAATAGGTCTGCATCTTCTCTCCTCCTTACATCCCCAATAGTTGGGAAATGAGCTGGATCAGGACACTGCCGGCAACGATTGATCCTAACTGACCTGATACATTCGCACTGATCGCCTGCATCAGGACAAAGTTGGTCGGATCCTCTTCGGTCGCCATCTTTTGGATAACGCGCGCCGACATGGGGAAGGCGGATATACCCGCAGCTCCGATCATTGGATTGATTTTCTTTTTACGGAATAGATTGATAAATTTAGCAAAAAGCACACCACCCGCCGTATCAAAGATAAAGGCGACAAGCCCCAACCCCATGATCATCAAGGTCGTTATCTGCAAAAAGTCTTCTCCTGTCATCGTCGAACCGACCGAGAGACCTAGCAATATCGTGACAATATTGGTGAGTTCATTCTGAGCCGTATTTGCAAGGTGATTCAAAACACCGCAAACACGCAGAAGGTTGCCGAACATCAGCGAACCGATCAGGGGTGCACTCATGGGTACGAGAATACCGGCCACCACTGTAATAATGATTGGAAAAACAATGAGGGCACCTTTACTGACATGTTCCTCATGGTAGTCCATGCGAATGCGGCGCTCCTCTTTCGTCGTCAATGTTTTGACGACAGGCGGCTGAATGATGGGGACTAAGGACATATAAGAATAGGCCGCTACCGTAATCGGACCCATGTACTTTCCGAGTTGAAAGTAGTTGGCCGCATAAAGTGTCGTCGGGCCGTCAGCTGCGCCGATGATGCCGATCGACGCTGCCAATTTGACCAGCAAATCCCCTTCTACTCCGATCAAGGGGAGAACGAGAAGTGCAACCAAAAAAGTCGCAAAAATGCCGAACTGAGCAGCCGCTCCGAAAAACATCATGATAGGATTTTTCAAAAGCGGCGTAAAATCACACATCGCTCCGATTCCGATAAAAATTAAAATTGGAAACAGTTCGTTGACGATTCCGGCATTGTATAGGACTTTTAAAAATCCGGGTTCTTCGGCCGTACCCAAAACCGCCGCAAAGCCATTTATAAGAGGAGGCAAGTTCGCAAGAATAGCGCCAAATCCAATGGGAAGCAGAAGGTTCGGTTCATACTCTTTTTTAATGGCCAGATAAATCAAAACAGAAGCAATGACAAACATGATGATATTTTTGACACCGGCGACACTAAAAAGATGAATAACTCCGCTAAAAATTTCTTTGAGAAGTTCTGCCATACATTCCCTCTTCATCTAACTTAATAATGGCTCCGCTCTCAAGATGAGCGAGAGCTTTGAACCATTCGTGGATCATTATAGTATAAAAACAACTCACCGTTTACACTGAATCATGAATGAACAGCAAGGCAGAGAACTAGAGTATTCCAGACCTGAACACCCTGATACACCAACATTTCAAAGCGCAAAAAAAGACGACTCAGGAATGCGCCCGTTTTGTCGTCCTTTTATATAGAACTGTGCCACATCTCCCGTTCCAACAGATATGCCTTGATATCGACACCGCCTGCAAAGCCGGTAAGATCGCGGTTCGCGCCGATGACACGATGGCAAGGAATGACGATCGGCATGGGATTCGCTCCAAGCGCTTGACCGACCGCGCGCGCATATCGCCTCGCGTCTTCTTTCTGATTGACCA
>JAAZJV010000116.1 GCA_012800135.1 Clostridiaceae bacterium
CTTCGATGGCGACATCAGCTGACAAGGGTGTGGTCGAGCCGATCGATCCTTATGACGTGCAGTCGGGCGGATATTTTGGACTTAAAATGGTTTCAGGCGGACGAGTATATTCTATACGTGTTCGCGTCGTTGCCACAAATGGTCAATTTGCTGTCATCGAATCAATTGAGCCTAAAGAAAGCGCGCTCCCTTTACCGGATGAACGCTCACTTTATGTCGTTAATCCTTGGACAATTGAAGAAGGTGAATTGATCGGTTGATTACCGATGCATTTTTCATCATCAGGATAACGATATAATTATTTCATAAGAGAAAATTGAAGACACAGAACTTTAATAGAGATAATGATCGCTGTGAATTCAATCCGAGAATACATAATTGATAAATCAGAGATAAATCAGAGAAGAAGGTTATCAGATGCCTATCCTAACGGATGATCGAAGAAAAGAATTAGAATTGAACTACAGCATCCTAAAAGAGCGTATTGCTGATGCGGAAATAAGTGCAGGACGTCCTCCGAACAGCGTACGAATTGTAGCCGTGTCTAAAAATTTTCCTGCAAGCGATGTCGCGTTGTTAAATGAGCTTGGCCATACAGTATTCGGTGAAAATCGAGTGCAAGAGCTTGTAAGCAAGGCTGTGGAGATTAATCGTCTAGGTTTGTCGATCAATTGGCACATGATCGGAACTTTGCAGACAAATAAAGTCAAGAATGTCACGGGATACGTTTCTTTGATCGAATCTGCCGACCGTATCCGCGTGCTGAACGCTATAGAAAGACACGCTAAGGCACTATCTATCACGCAAGAAGTCCTCATTCAGGTCAATGTCTCCGGAGAGGCGACAAAGAGCGGTTTTACGCCAAAAGAAGCTGAGAGTATCGTAATTCAAGCTGATCGATGGCCTCATGTTTGTATTCGCGGCCTTATGACTATGGCTCCTTACGAAGAGGATCCTGAAAAAACGCGCCCTGTTTTTTCGGCATTGCGCGAACTTTTGGAATCAATGAAGGAAAGGACAGGACGTGAAGATTTGAATGAACTCTCCATGGGCATGACAAATGATTATGTTGAGGCCGTCAAGGAAGGTTCGACCATCATCCGCATTGGAAGCGCCATTTTCGGAAGAAGAGCATACGCATAAATTATCGTTGTTTATCGGAGAATTCTAACGATTTCTTTTAGTACGAAAACACCTCAATAGACGTTGTTACTGTTTCTTCTTACAATTGGATAATATAGAGAATAATGTGCATAGCCTGCAACAGTGTATTTAAACAATAAAAATTCACATCACCTGATATACAGAAATTATGACATCTCAATGACAAAAGGATTCTTGCATTGATTGGAACGCTCAGTGTATATATAATTAAAAGTTGTATAGGGTTATCGTTAATTTTGAGTAATTTACTGAAAAACTCGCTGCTGACATTGACGGAAGATTCGATGACGAACGAATTAATTTCCGGCGATGAGTGCATGACAGTTTTCATTTAATTAGACGTAAACGAAAAGGAGTGAGTGCGGACCATGGGTAATTTTCTTAACAAGCTTTTTGGCAAAACGGAAGATCTCTATGACGACTACGATGATGAACGCTATGATGACGATGATTACGGTCCAACATTGCAGGACGATCGGGTAGAGGATCTTCCCCGTGGTTCTTCGTCGCGGTCGGATCGACCGAGGCGCGCACAGGATCGAACGGTTGCTTTTCCGGGCAGTCGACAGCCGCAAAAAACCGGACATGAGGTCATTTTATCTGACGCGACGAGCATCGACGATGCGTGGTCTATTTGTGATCATGTCAAAGCCGGGCGCACGGTTATATGCAATACAGAACGCCTTACTCCGGAGATCCGCACACGTTTCCAAGATGTCGTTTCAGGTTCTGCTTATGCCATCGGCGGTATATTACAAGCGGTCTCCCAATTCATCTTCATTTTTGCGCCGTCCAACGCGATCATTCAATACGATGAAGGCCGCGAACTCTTCCAATCCGTGCCGCGCGAGGTGCCGCGCGATTATACCTACGATAACGCCTACAGTGAACCTGGAACATCACGTTTTATGCGCTGATAACAAGTAATCGATCACTTGTGAGATATGTAAACTTCACAGTGTTTTAGAAGCTTTGGCAAATCGCGTCTTAATACAATTTGGAGATCTTTCTATATGTTTGATCTAAAAGAGGCTCAGAAAAATGATAATGGAGTCATTATCGGCCTTGATGTCGGCGGCAGCAATACAAAGATCATCGGTTTTCATAAAGCGAAATTGCTTCTGGAAACACAAGTACAAGCGAGCGATCCCATGGCATCGGCATACGGTGCAGTCGGTAAGTTTCTATCAATTAACAATCTTTCTTTAGATGATGTTACGTCCATCAATACGACGGGTGTAGGCGCATCTTATCTTTCCGGATCATTCTTTAATTGTGATACACGCAAGGCGCCTGAATTTGATTCTGTCGGTCTTGGCGGCCTTTATACGGCGGGTGTACAACGCGCCGTTGTTGTCAGCATTGGTACCGGCACATCCATTGTTTTTGCGAACGGTTCCTCGATTCAGCACGTCATCGGTTCCGGTGTGGGAGGCGGTACGATTGTAGGTCTTTCGCGTGTTATGTTGGGGATGCGTGATATTTCGAGTATTTGCCAGATGGCCGAAGACGGCGAACTTCGCAAGATCGATCTTGCCGTCGGCGATCTGTCGCGCACGGAATTGCCCGGCCTTTCCATGGACGTGACCGCTTCCAACTTTGGAAAAGTGGATGATCTTGCGTCACAGGAGGATTTAGCTCTAGGAATTCTAAATCTTGTTTTTCAGTCGATCGGCACTGCGTCAGTGCTTGTGTCTCGTCTTGTCAAAACGGATGAAATTGTCTTCACCGGCAATTTGCTCCGTATGGCCAAAGGTCGTGAGATTCTCGCCCGCTTTTCAGATCTTTACAACGTTAAAATTATTGTTCCGGATCACGCCGAGTTTGCAACTGCCATCGGCGCAGCGCTTTATGGAGCAAAACTTGCACACTCTTAACGCGGTTATTTACAAGTAAATGACGGCACCATATTATGTGGTTTGCACGATTCTTATATTAGGCATTTATACTTATCTTCTAGGAAGAGGCTTAAGAAACGATGATAACTTGACGAACGCCTCATTCTCTTTTATAATCCGTATTGCTAAGAAGAAGTTCCGCTTCTCACCTCAAGCTAACGTGAAGAGGTTGACATCCAAAACCTTCGCGATGTGTCGTGTTGATTTGTGAGAGCGGGATCAGGCCGCTTTTTTTGTTGCCTGTAAAAAGGAGGTTCGATATCAGACAGTCAAACCGATCGCATATGATCAATGAAGAAATTAGGTTCCAGAATGTTCGCCTAGTGGATGAGAACGGAACGATGATTGGAGTCGTGCCGACGGACGAGGCACAGCAGCAGGCGTACGACGCCGGTTTAGATTTAGTGCTCGTGTCCGCGTCGCCGAAGAATCCGGTCTGTAAGATCATGGATTACGGCAAATTTTCATTCGAGCAGGATAAGAGAAAACGTGAAGCCAGAAAAAAACAGAAAACCGTCAATCTCAAGGAAGTACAGCTCAAACTGACGACAGAAGAACACGATTTCGATGTGAAAGCGCGCAACGCGCGTCGTTTCCTTGAAGATGGAGACCGCGTCCGTGTAGTCATTCGTTTCCGAGGACGCGAGATGGCACACACAGATCAAGGTTTTGATGTTATGGAAGATTTTTTCAATGCGGTGTCCGATGTGGCTGTCATGGATCGTGCACCTGCAAAAGAGGGACGCAACATGGTGATGTTCCTAGCGCCTCAAAAAGATTGATTACTCGACGATAACATCGTTATTTACATATACATTAACTTGACCGAACGTCAATGCCAACTATGTTGGCTTGAGATGCACATTAAGTGATTAATGGTGTATAGAGCGCGCATGAAACAAGACTTATGAGGCGTGCGCGATAACGTGAATTCAGAACAGGGAAGGGAGAGCATGATATGCCTAAACAGAAAACACACAGTGCTTCAAAAAAGAGATATAAGGTGACAGGGACGGGTAAATACCTTCGTTCCCAAGCCTACACAAGCCATATTTTGACAAAGAAATCACCAAAGCGTAAACGCAATTTGCGCAAGACGATACTGGTTTCTAAACAGGATGCGAAACGGCTGCGCCGACTGCTTCCTTACAAATAATAAGGCTTCATTGGATAACGGGAGGATAAGATCATGTCAAGAACAAAAAGAGGAACGGTATTACGCCGTCGTCATAAACGTGTATTAAAGCAGACAAAAGGGTATTTCGGCAACAAAAGCACACAGTTCCGCGTCGCTCATCAGGCGCTGATGAAGTCGGGACAGTATGCTTACAATGATCGCCGTAGAAAGAAGAGAGATTTCCGTCGTCTTTGGATCGCACGGATCAACGCTGCCGCACGCGCCAACGGAATGAGCTACAGCCGTTTCATCAACGGCCTGAATCTTGCCGGCGTTGAGTTGAATCGCAAAGTGCTTGCCGATATCGCCGTCAACGACAAGGACGGATTCGCATCACTCGTCGATATTTCTAAAAACGCACTGACCGCTACAGCGTAAGCGAACAGCAAAAGAGGATAGACCACAAGAACAGTCGCGATCCTCAGCACATGCATAATCAGCCTTCAGAGGCTATCAATTTTTGAACTTAACATTACGAGACGATAGAGCCGCTCTTTTATGATTTGATGATCGTTAAGAGCGGCTTTTCTTTTGCCTATACTATTTATTTACGCCTATTGCTTTTCGAGAATCAGACAATAA
>JAAZJV010000117.1 GCA_012800135.1 Clostridiaceae bacterium
CTATCGTCGGTATAGCGCCGTTTATAGTGGCGCACGATGATGACGCCTGGAAAACGATAATTCTGTTCTGTAAAGTAAGCAGCGAGCTCCGAAGAAACGTTGTCTACTAGAAGAACAGGTTGTCCGCTAACAAAATTCCAGTTTTGCTCAAGAAGAAGGTAGCGCAACTGCATAATAACAAACGCTTCACCATCCGAGTACAGACGGCTTCCTGAAGTACGATCCGGTTCGATATTAAAAAAATCGTAAAGCAAGTAGTAGAAAAAGTCGTTCGGATCTTCGCGAACAATGCGCTGTTTTTCATAATAGGTAACAGCCTTATCTTCTTCGATGAGATTAAACAGATCACGATCTGTTTGCCACCGCACTATCGAATCATACGGTTTACGGAAAACGAAACGCAACGAAGTATCTTTTTCAAGCAAGTCCACCCCGCGAAACGACGCCTCCACGTCCAGCCAATTCAACAAAGGACTTTCAAAAGCACAACCGTATTCACTAAAAAGACGTGCCAAATCCAGCAACGTTCTGTTTATCGATGCTTCTGTCATACCCGTATTTACCAGCGCGACACCCTGAAGCGTCTCACTTACCGCAAGAGGAAGACCATTCCGATCGACGACGTCGCCTCGCGGCGCAGGTATCACGATAGAACCGACGCTGCCCCATGTCTCCGGAGAACTCGCATCAAATTCTCCAAAAAGCTGGAGAGATGACGTACGAAGCAACATCACCATAAAAGCCAGAATGATCAGAATACTCAATATCAAATAGCGATTTTGACTCGATCTCGATCGTCCCCCTTCTGAAGAGCGCTTTCGAGTGCGTCCCCTTAGGAATGACAAAACTCCGCGGTCGTCAGGCATACTTTGATCAGACATCTATCTGCTCCCCTTCCGCGAATGATAAAGTGATCGCCTCACTGTCATCCTTTCTTTTTCTTCTATAAAAACCAATAAAGAAAAGAAACGCAACGATTATGGCCGCGGCAAGATTACTTAAAAGCGACGATGATAAACGGCGTATCGCCATCCGCATCGATTGCGATAACGATCGATCATAAGATGCCAATGGAATCAGCCAAGACAAAAAGCCGAATAAAAAAGTCTGAACCAACGTTACAGCGATCGTCATTGCCGGTATAGCCAAAAGAAGCAAGCGCGTTCCAATAGGCGCAATACGGCTTGCAAAAAGCCCCACCATCATTAAAAATAATGAACCGGCACCATAACCTCGCCCTGCAGTAAAATCAAGAATAAATCCGCATAATAGACCTATGACCATCCCGTCGTAACCGGATATCCAAAGACCGGTCACGATCGGAAGTACCAACAAAAAATCGGGATGAAAAAAGGCATAATGCCGGCCAGGTATAAGCTCAGTCGCAAAGAAAAAAAGAAACATGAGCACATAGACGAGAACGCGTCTTTTCAAAGTAGCTTCTCTGCTCATATTAAGGCTCCGCAGGCGCGCTTTGGATCTCGACGCGCTTCAATATAAAGACATATCTCAGGTTAGAAAAATCGACGACAGGACGGATTAAACAACGAACGTCCTCTCCCCCCGGCGATGATTCCACAGAGACAACCTCCCCGATCACAATGTTTCCTGGAAATAAACCGCCTTCTCCAGATGTGAGTATACGGTCTCCCTCACGAATGGGCGTGCCTTTCGGGATTTGATCACCGATACACAATCCTTGTTCGCGATACTTGACATCACCGCGCACGCGAAAAGGCGTCCGTGTACTTCCCTCCACACAAGCGCTGACAAAGAACGCTTCATTGATAAGCGGTATCACCTTGCTGGAAGTCAGTTCACTTGAATGGACACGGCCGACAAGCTCATACTGCGATGTTATGACAGGGTAAGATTTTTGATCGCTCACCTGAAGCCCCTGCGCCCGTCCAACATTAATGCGCATAAGATCAAAGAAAGGGCCGATTTCGCCGTTTAAAACGGCGGCGCCTTGAACCTCTACACCGTCATAAAGCGTTCTCAGGTTCAGCGCATCCTTAAACGCCTCGTAAACTTCAGCGTCGTGAGTGTATTTCTCTATCTCAAAACGGAGTTCGGCATTCTCCTTTTCTAGGATTTCCAATTCAGCTCGAAGTGTTCGATTGTCGCTGTAGGTAGTAAAAAAATCGCCGATCGACGTAAATGCTTTTCGAACCGTTGACACAACAGGATCAAAAATAGAACCGAAAAAATCTCCAACACGTGTGCGCGTAGTTCCGGGCAGCGTCGTTAGAATCAGCGCCGTCAACAGCGCTGCCGCCAACAAAACAATCACCATGATGCGTGGTCCGCGACGCTTCATCTCAACCTTCCTGTCTCGTCTCTAAACGAAAACAGTTTATCACATACACTTCATCGACGCGTATTTACATATAACCTTGCCGCTTCATACTGATCGATGATTCGGCGCCGACGATAATGTGATCGAGTACAGGTATCCCCATCATACGGCCTATTTTCATAAAGCGCTCCGTTGATTCAATATCAACAGCGGACGGTGAAGCGTCACCACTTGGGTGATTGTGCGCGAGAATCATCGCGGCAGCATTATGTTTCACCGCTTCTCTAAAAATATCGCGCGGTTGAATGACGGTTCCGGTCAGACCGCCCTTTGAGATGCAGACGGTACATAAAACACGTTTTTGCGCATCTAGGAGAATAATGTGAAATTCCTCGCGCGCAAGATAGCGCATCTTAGGTTCAACAATCGCTAATACACGATCAGCTGTTGACGCTGATGGAAGCGACAGTACTTGGCGTGCGGCGACCGCTCTTTGACCCAGTTCCGCTGCTGCCAATATGCGCAGCGACTTCACTCGTCCAATTCCGGGAATAGACTGCAATTCCTTTGCGCTCGCGCTGAAAATGCCAGCAACGCCTCCAGTCATAACAAGGGCTTTTTGAGCTGTCTGTAGTGCCGTTTCGCCCCTGTGACCGGAAGTTAAAATCACCGATAACAATTCAGCATCCGACAACGTCGCAATACCGGCACGCTCAGCTTTCTCATACGGCTGATCTCCTGATGGAAGTTCCCTCATCGTCAACGAGTGAATCGGTTTTTTATGTAAATGTTTTTTCTTTTTGTCCTTCACGCAATCCTCCAATAGACTATCAGGACGTGCCGGATGCTGCACTGCACGCACGTATAACGAGCATCGAAACGGCGTCCTTATCGTCAAGACGACCGGTCTTTATCGCAACATCCGCGCGAAAACAGTCTTCCATCATCCGTTCCAGCTTGCTTTGCGTGAAGCGCTTTGACTGCCGCATTAGCTTGTTGGCAAAAAAGGAACTCTTCGTAAGACCGCTATTTATCAAATCCGCCGCGTTAGTACATGATTTTGCCACCAAAAGATCGCGCGTTTGGCGCGCCAACATCGTCTGAATGTAAAGGGGGGCCTCTCGGCGCGAAAGCATGGCATCCAACATCTGAAGCGCTCGATCCATCTTGCCATCAGCGATCGCATCCGTAAGATCAAATATTTTCCCTGTTGTGTCCTCACGGCATATCAAGTCAATGTCTTCCAACGTGATGACATTTTGGCCTGTATGACGGTGAAAAAGGAATACGGTTTCGAGCTCGTTGGCGATATCGTTCATCGAGTATTCACAACGAAGCATCAACGATTCTGCCGCATCGCGTGTTATGCGCATGCCGCGATGTGTACAAAGCAACGACATCCAACGCAAGAGCTCGCGCGGTGATTGTTTGTCAATGGTGGCAGTCAAGGCGCCGTTTGCCTGCATGGTCTTTAATAACTTATTAGACTGGCGTATCGTATCTTCAATGAAAACAACGTGACAACGCTCAGGAATATGGGTCAACGCTTCCTGCTGATCATAGGTTAAACCCGAAGAAGAAGACGAAGACTCGAAAAATCCTGAATACTCTACGGTAACGACCTTGGCCGGCGCAAAAAAGGGTGGTGTCGCGATCTCGGAAACCAACCGTTTTACATCAATGGACGACGGTTTTCCATCACCCTGAAACGTGATCTTGGCCAAAGTTTGAAGATTAACAGGCACCAAAGTATCTTCGATTTTTTTTCGCGCTTGACGGATAAGGAATGTCTCTTCTCCGGCAAGGATATAGGCAGGACGATCGATTCCCCGGCGCAAATCGTCCGAAAGATCTTTCCAATTCACCATTTTTCGGATTTCAGTCGCCATGTTACACCCTCTTTTTATTTAGCGAATTCAAGAATCTTGAGACTGTCCTAATCTCCAAGCCATGATGTTATCGTACCTGTTCTTTCTTTGATGATCAAGAATATTGCGCCCTGCAGATCCGTTCTGAAAACAGAAAGTCCTGCTTCATCAAGACGCAGAAGCGTGTCTTGATGCGGGTGTCCAAACCGATTCCGTTCGCCGGAGGATATGACAGCTGCCTTTGCCTCCGTTGCATTAATAAATGCTGAAGTACAAGACGTTCCCGAACCGTGATGGGGAACGTGTAAGAGTTGGCATTGAACATCGGCACCTTCTTTCATTAGGATACGCTCCCTCTTTTGTGTGATGTCGCCTGTGAAAAGCAAGTTAATCCCATCGATCTGAACCTTTAAAACGAGTGAAGCATCGTTGAGATCATAAGACGTGCTCGATGCTGAAACCACGTGGCATAAAGCGTCATCGAACTTAAAACGATCTCCTTCACATACCGTTGTTACCGGGACACCGCGCTCTTTTGCAAGTTCTAAAAGATCTCCGCTGATGTCGGGTTCTACTGAATGTACTTTTCCGGAACTAGACATAAGCTTCTCGTTTGCGAAAGAAGGACATCTCTCACCGATTACCAAGTGGCGAACCATATCAACACGCAGAAGTTCCATTACACCCGCCGCATGGTCTTGATGTCCGTGCGTTACTAAAGCGACGTCAATGACGCGCACACCTAGATACCTCATGGCGGGAATCAATGTATAGAAGCCCGAGCCCGCATCACCGCCATCAATTAAAAAAGCGTGCCCTTGAGGAGAAACCAAAAGTGTCGCATCACCCTGACCGACATCAACAAATAGAACACGCCAAACATGCTGTTTCCATTTCACGACGCCATAACACATGAAAAGAAAGAATGACGAAATAAGTAACACCACTGTGACGGTTCGATTACGCCTGTCACTTCTTGGTGACAGGCGTAATGATGTACGCATACGAACCAATCGAAGTAAAGCAGCTAATAGAAGGGCGATCGCCACAACCCATAACATCGATCTTGCAGGAAGATATAGTGCATGTGCTCGTGCACCGAATGATGCAATAAGAAATAGGCAGCGTGCCGCCGGAGCTGTCACCCATTTACAGCAAAAAGACATTGTCGCAAAAAGCGCAGGAAAAGGCGCGCACACACAAAGCAAAAGTATGGAGACATATCC
>JAAZJV010000118.1 GCA_012800135.1 Clostridiaceae bacterium
CCGTCGCAACAGACTCTGCCTTCTCTTTTGAAGCCGGTTTTTGATCTGCAGTTGTAGCTGCCGAGTCGGTCGTGACAGTCGTCACAGGTACCGACTTGCGGGGCAGATCCTGATCCGTCGCAACCTTGGAGACCTCTTTTTCCGGTATTAAAACTCGAGGTTTTTCGTCTTTCGGTTTGGTGGAGGCATCCGCTGCCGTGCGCGTCGGCTCGACTGGCGTTTTTTCAGCACTTACGACCGTCTTTTTCGCTTTTTCTTCCGGTTTCGAATCGGGAGCAACGGTTACGGTGCGGTCTTTGCTCTCCGGAACCGCTACCTTCTCTTCTTTTACCTCAGGACGTGCCTTTTTCGGTTTTTTGACGAGCTTAATCACACCGGGAATAGCTTTCCCGGAGATGCCTTGAATCTCTATCGTGGACGATTCCGAACCAGGAATATCTTTGAGGAAAACATCCGGTGAAGGTTCAGACGCGATATCTTTTTTATCCTGTTCTGCTTCAGGCGTTGAAGGAGGCGTTAAAGGCGCCGCAAAAGCCGCACGGACTTCTTGTTCCCTGCGTTGCCTGATCGCCTCTTCCTCTGTGATGAAACCGGCTCGAAGTCCGGAATCCGCTTCTTCTCTTTTCGCCATATTCTATTTAATCCTCTCGTCTTCCTGACTACAGTACCGTTTTATTTAGTATTTGATCGACAATCTGAACCGATCACTTCATCCGCTGTGTGTTCTTCCAACGCACGCCCCAGTTCTTCCCATAGGGAATCCGGTATGTTCACTTTCAGTGCCCGTTCAAGCGCACGTCGTTTGCGGGCGATATCGATGCACTTGCGATTATAGCAGAGATAGGCGCCGCGCCCCGTGATCCGCTTCGTCGGGTCATACATGGCACTTCCCTCAGGCGAGCGCGCCACACGTATCATGGAAGTCTTCTCAAATCGTTCGCGACAGCCGGCGCACATTCTTACTGCAGTGTGCTTCACAAAGTCTCCTTGTCTTCTACGGTCAAATCTTATTCTACGCTTTGAGATGAGACGTCGCCCTTGAGTGAAGCGTCATCCTGTTCCATCTCTTCTATGGCATCGATCGTGTTTTCTAATATATCAAGGTAGGTTGAAGCCGCCTCCTTGTTGTCTCCGACGATCTCATGGAGCGAGGGCACCTCGTCATCTTCGAGCATTTGCTGATCACCTTCATCCACATAGTCATCGTACAATTCATTGTCGTAAGGCTCACGGGTGGCTTCATCCTGTGCAACAGCCTCATTGAAGTCTGCCATCCACGTCGCCTCGAGCATCTCACGGTATTGCGATTCGCTCTTGATATCAATGCGCCATCCAGTCAGCTTGGCGGCGAGGCGAGCGTTTTGTCCTTCCTTGCCGATCGCAAGCGAAAGCTGGTGATCAGGAACGATGACGCGAGCGCTTCTCTCATCCTCATCTTCGCTCAACATGACGCGAATGACGCGCGCAGGTGAAAGCGCGTTACTGATGTATTCAACGATATCGGAGTTCCACTCGATGATATCGATTTTCTCGCCGTTTAGCTCCGCGATGACTGTCTGTACGCGCATTCCGCGCTGTCCCACACAGGCACCGACCGGATCGACATTGCTGTCGTTCGTGGTAACGGACATTTTCGTCCGCGATCCCGCCTCGCGAGCAATGTTCACGATCTCGACAATCCCGGCACCGATTTCAGGCACTTCCTGCTCAAAAAGTCTGCGAACAAGACCGGGATCGCTCCTTGAAATGATGATGACCGGATGATGATCGCGCTGATCGACCTTCAATATATAGAAGCGCATGTGTTTGCGGAAAGTATAATTATCAAGTCGCGATTGCTGACTGTACGGCAATACCGCTTGGGCTCGACCGATATCGACGAGCACTTCATTGCGGTCTCTGCGCTGTACGATGCCGCTGGCAAGTCCGTGCACACGACCGGAAAATTCTTCATGAATGCGTACTTTTTCAGCTTGCGCGAGCCTTTGATTGATGACGCTCTTTGCCGTTTGCGCCGCAAGTCGCCCGAAATGCGACGGATCAACTTCGCGAACGAGCTGATCACCGATTTCCAGATCAGGTGACAGCGCATGTGCCTGCTCTAAGGAAAGCTCACTATGAGGGTTGCGAACCTTTTCTACGATAGTAATCGGCTGATAAACGCGCATTTCGCCGGTCTGGCGATCAATGTGCGCCGTAATGCCGTCATTTTCCGGCGCGTGTTCCGACGCTTCGTCAGAGCCTGCATCATGGCTTTTCGATTTATCACGGTCGCGTGAATGAATTTCAAATTCGCGACGATACGCAGCCACAAGGGCGTCTTCTATTGCCTCGATGAGCATTTCCATTTCGACGCCGCGTTCTTTTTCTAATAATTTCAGGGCTTCAATAAATTCCTGATTCATGACTACTCCTGTTCTTTATATCGCTTAAGATAGCTGTAACCCTATATATGCCAGTGCTTAAAATTGGACATCGCGGCGGATGTGAGCGATATCCTTTAGCGGGAATAAGACAGTATTGCCGTCGGCATCTCTTACACCCACTTTCTCTGCATCCTCATCGACCGTTAAGGCACCGGAAAAACGTTTTTTCTGATCGACAGCTTGGTAAAGACGGATATGCGCGTATTCTCCTTCGTGACGCAAACAGTCAGCCATCGTTTTTAGAGGCCAGTCCAGCCCCGGTGAAGAGACTTCAAAAACATCAAAATCGGTAATGCCGAGTGTATCCGAAATAAGCGGATCGGCAACTTCACTGATCTTTTCGCAGTCACCCGTCGTGATGCCGCCTTTTTTATCAATAACAAGTCGCAAAATCGAGCGACCGTTCTCATTAGTGTAAAGCGCATCAAGCAAGACCACACCAGCCGATTCTGTGATCGGAGCAAGATGTTCTTTAATCCGATCACGGTTCATTTTTCTCGTTGTTTTGGCACACATGGCAATCTTCTCCACGTCGATTTCCAGCTACACAGAAAAGAGCGGGACTTCCCGCTCTTTCTTCGCAGACGTTGCGTGCACTTATTATAGCAGGTTTTGACCGCAGGTCAACTCAAACGTATATTGACATACTTTCCCGTATCTTTTCAGTGAACCAATGTGATTGTGATCTTTACGCTTTACACACACTTTTGTTATACTGTGCTTCGCAAAATATGGTCCCGTAGCTCAGATGGATAGAGCGTTGGTCTCCTAAACCGAAGGTCGCGCGTTCGAATCGCGCCGGGATCACCATCTACAAGCTGGTAATAAGAAGGTTGTCACAGAAAAGCCTGTAGCTACAGACTTTTCTGATACTCTATGAAGCGTTCCCAAAGTGACTTTTTGCTTACATTACCAAAATACATACATATGCCTTTTCGCAACTTCTTTAATGCAGGTCAATGCTGGTCGAGAACTTGACACAAAAACTGCCCCGCAACTTAGGATTAAAAAATGATTTATACTAACAACTAACATAGAAAAAAGAAAGGGGTTTGTCATGTCACTATTAATTAAAAACTGCACTTTGCGGGGTCGCGATGGCCTATGGGATGTCTATTGCGAGGGTAAGACAATCGCTGCAATAGGTCAGGAACTTGACATGAAAGCCGAGGCTACAATCGACGCAGAGGGGAATTTGCTCGTCCCTGCGTTCATTGATACTCACATTCACCTCGATAAAGTCAATATACTCGATTCCGTACGTCAGAACGTGAGCGGCACGTTGATGGAAGCGATTGAGATCATCTGGGATCGGAAGAAGATCTACACAGATGAAGATGTCGTCGAGCGCGCTGGAGCCGTTCTCGATATGGCACTGATGAACGGAACGCTGGCGATGCGTACACACGTTGACGTTGATACGATCGGCGGTTTAAGGCCGCTCACTGGCGTTCTGGCGTTGCGCGAACGCTATCGCGACAAGATGACACTGCAGCTCATCGCTTTCCCGCAGGAGGGAATCCTGAGGAATCCCGGCTGCGACCGATTGATGGAAGAGGCGATGAGAATGGGCTGTGATATTGTTGGCGGAATGCCTGCGAACGAAGACTCCCCGGACGATAGTCTCGCCCATGTAAAATTCTGTTTCGATCTCGCTGAGAAGTACGACGCCGACATTGATATGCACGTCGATGAAACGCTCGATCCGTTTTATCGAACGCTTGAAATGGTTGCCGATGAGACAATCAAACGCGGTTGGCATGGGCGTGTCACTGCAGGACATACATGTGCACTCGCAGCTTACGACGACCACTATGCCGCCTACGTTATTGAAAAAGTCGCACGAGCCGGCATCCACATGATTACAAATCCCGTCACCAACTTGGTGGTACAAGGTCGCCTATCTAAACAGCCGATACCGCGCGGGATCACACGTGTCAAGGAACTTCTTGAAGCCGGTGTGAATGTAAGCTTCGGCCAAGACTGTGTTAACGATGCGTTCTATCCGCTCGGAAATGCTGATATGCTTCAGGTCGCCAATGTCACCGCTCACACTGCTCAGATGACACTTCCTCATGAACTTGAAAAAATCTTTGATATGATCACGACGGACGCCAACAAAATAA
>JAAZJV010000119.1 GCA_012800135.1 Clostridiaceae bacterium
AAAACGAGAGGATACACTGCAAAATATCTAATTCTCAGTTAAGCTGTTTTCAGAAACTCGTTGAATGGGATCGTACGGTCTTCAAATTCTTCACATACAGGACGAATAGGATTTTTGTTTCAACAATAACGTTCGAGAGATACACAAGAGATGATTTAATGATACAGATAAATGATCGATTTGGATTTTGCCACTATTTTGAAACAGAAAATACCTGCCTACAGCGTGAATGGCAAAATCAATCTAAAGTACTTTTATTCTATTTTGAATACATTTCTTAACGTTCCAAGTTTTTCAATCTCGATTTCGTAAACGTCCCCATCTTCTAGCCAATGTGTCTCTTTCATCCCGGCAATTACACCTCCCGGTGTTCCTGTGGAGATAATATCTCCGGGCTCAAGAGTCATACTTCTTGAAAGGAACGCAATCAATACATTAATATCAAAAATCAACTCTTTTGTATTAGAGCTCTGTCGCAATTCTCCATTTAATGATCCCCTAATTTTTAAGTTATGTGGATTATCAATTTCATCCTTTGTGACAAGATAAGGTCCCATTGGCAAAAAACCGTCGAGAGATTTTCCTATAAGCCATTGGCTGGTGGCATTCTGCATATCTCTGGCGCTGACGTCATTAGCAATCGTATATCCAAAAACATATTCCATAGCATTTGATGCAGATATATGTTTCCCTCTTTTCCCTATTACAACTGCAAACTCTGCCTCATAATCAGGTTTTTGTGCGCAAGAAGGAATAATCACCTCCGCATCATTCCCACAAAGCGCTGAATTGTATTTCGAAAACACCACCGGAATGTTAGGCATAGGAGAGTTCGTTTCAATAACATGGTCTTTATAATTAGTGCCAATCATAATTAACTTTTGCGGATTTAACACCGGGGCTAAGAACGTAAGCTCGTCTTCAGAAAAACCGTTATGTGCATTGTCAATGTTACTTTTCGCATTTTGCGGATGAGATTCAAAAGCACGAATAAGGGTAATCATATCGGGGTATTCGTCAATTCGATATACTCTGCCGTCATCTTTCACAACTCCTACGTTTGCTTGACCGGCAACTAAAAAGGAACACAATTTCATAGACTACTTCCCATCTTTCTTTTCCGGTAATAAATGCTAGTTATCTCCTCATAAGCCATCGCTCGATAAATGAGGAGTAACGACAAGTATTAAAATCAAGATCACGATTGCGATAACGCTGCCGTGTCTTCTATTTTTCATAAAAAGATGCTCCTCCGATGCCGTCACAGAAAATCATAGCGCGGGAGATGTCAGTGAGTTTTCGAGCACCGCAAAGCTCCATCGTATCCCTGAGCTCTTCGCCGATTTTTCGGGTGAGGAAAGCGACGCCTTCCCGACCGGCACCATACGCCGCCGTGATGTAAGGACGCGCGATGACGACCGCATCTGCGCCAAGAGCGAGCGCGCGGAAAGCATCGACACCGCAACGAATCCCGCCATCCACCAGAACGACTGCGCGCCCGGCAACTTGTTTTGCGACAGCAGGCAATACTTCTGCCGTTGAAGGACATCCGTCCAAGACGCGGCCGCCGTGGTTTGAAACAAGAATGGCTTTAGCGCCTGCGCGTATGGCTTTTTCTGCCGCATTTGGCGTCATGATCCCCTTTACGATGAACGGAAGTTGCGCCGCCTGGACGATATCGGCAAGCTCCTTTTCAGATTTACACCCCGCGGGCGGCGTGCGGCCTTTTAGAAAAGGAAGTCCGCCCGCGTCGATATCCATCGCGATCGCGAAAGCGCCCGCTTCCCGAGACGCAGCAAATTTTTCCTGCAAAATAGTTATGTCCCAAGGCTTAATGGTCGGAATACCCGCGCCGCCGGTCTCTTTTAACGCACTCATGGCAATCGCGAAACCATGGACATCGACGCTGTCACCTAGAAACGCCCTTGTCCCGGCATCACGGCAACCTTCCATGAGCACACGATTGTATTTCGTATCGTCGTAAAGCGATCCGTAATGGAGTGCCACATCACTGATGGGGCCTGCGAAAATCGGATATTCCAACGACTGACCGAACAGATTAAATGTCGTATCAATCGGAGCAGCAACCACCAGCGGATCCATATTAATCCGCACACGTTTCCAAGCTTTAAAATTGCGTATAGCAACGTCGCCGTAGCCTTTTGCGCCCGGTCCGGCAACGTTATTCCCGCATGCGCGGCCATCGCAGACGGGACATGCCTT
>JAAZJV010000120.1 GCA_012800135.1 Clostridiaceae bacterium
ATTGAATCGCAGCGTGATTGATGAAGAACGGATAAAATTTTCCGATTGGGATTGGCGCTATGGTTCAAGAGCCGATTTCCCCGAGAAATCCGTCGGCAGATTTCATTGGGGCATGGTCGAGATCGGTTATCATGTACAGCAAGGTATGTTGAAGAACGTTGTTCTTTATTCCGACGGCATGGAGGCGGAACTGTTGTCGGAGATTCCTATACGGCTTGAAGGATGTCGCTACACGCCGAAGGCGCTCTTGGAGCGTCTCATGACGATCGAGACAATGACGAGTCTTGAAAGAACAATTTTGCAGGATATCGGATCGCTGTTTTAATGATTGATAATAGAAGAAAGGAACGCTATGAACACTTCATATGACGTTATTGTGATTGGCGGCGGCATCGGCGGTTATACGTGCGCGGCGAAGCTTGCCTCTTTGGGGAAAAAGACGGCTCTCGTGGAGCGCGATCAATTGGGTGGAACGTGTCTGAATCGAGGATGTATCCCGACAAAAACGCTGCTTCACGCGGCATCGCTTTTGTCGGATATTGAAAGAGCGGCATTTTTCGGTCTGTCGGAAACGGTTTCCTCGGTCGATTTTCCCGCGTTGAAAGCGCGTAAAGAAGAGGTTGTATTAACACTTCGTCAAGGCGTTGAACGCATGCTCAAGTCTGCGAAGGTCGACGTCATCAAGGGCAATGCCTTCGTGCAGGCTCCGGGCGCTGTCGATGTGATCCTGAAAACGGGTGAGGCGGTGCGCCTTACGGCAGAAGATATCGTCGTTGCCGTCGGCTCTTTTCCCGGCAAGCCTCCCATTCCCGGCCTTGATCTTTCGGGCGTTTGGACAAGTGACGATGTCCTCGAACAAGTTCCATCGTTAGATTCTCTCATTATCATTGGCGGCGGCGTGATCGGCATGGAGTTCGCCTCATTTTATGCGTCGATCGGAACAAACGTGACTGTACTTGAAGCGTTGCCTTCGATTTTGCCCAATATGGATCGCGAGCTTGGACGCAGTCTTTCGACTCTCATGAAAAAACGTGGAGCTGCAGTAAATGCCGGTGCTATGGTGAGAGAAGTTGTGGCATCGGACGACGGTTTGACCGTAGTATACGAAGTTAAAGGGAAAACAGAAGAGGCCAAAGGAGAGGCAGTGCTGGTCTCCACCGGACGATATGTCCGTTTAGATGACGTTCTTGCGCCTGCCTTACTGCCCCAGCTCGACAAGGGAAGAGCTGTGACCGATCATGCGATGCGCACCAATATTCCGCATATTTATGTTATCGGCGATGCGGCGGCAGGAAGCCCGCAACTTGCGCACACGGCATCTTCACAAGGGCTCGTTGCCGCAGCGGCTATCGCGGGTGTACCTTGTGATATTGATATGTCGCTCGTGCCGTCATGCGTATATACAGATCCTGAGATCGCTTGTGTCGGTTTGACGGAGGCGGAAGCAAAAGATGCCGGAATACGTGTGGTTACCGGCAAGTGTTTGACGTCAGCGAGCGGCAAATCGCTGATCAGCGGACAAGAGCGCGGCTTTGTGAAACTTGTCGCCGACGAGAACGGTGTTCTTTTAGGCGGACAACTCATGTGTGCGCGCGCGACCGACATGATCGGAGAAATCGTTGCCGCGATATCGGCAGGAATAACCGTACAGGAACTGGCTTCTTTCGTCCGTCCGCATCCGACGTTTGAGGAAAGCATCGGCGAGGCGGCGAGCATCACCGCCGAAAAAGTAGTTCAGTTGCAAGGGCAATAATCTTCGCATTAGGATATCCGGGCTACGGAAGCTTTCCTTGTGACAGATTCTTTACGGATTGCGGATTCTTTCCTGACGGTAGCTGTTTTCCTACGTGGTGAAAAGAAGTCTTGTTCAAATTGCGAATTTTAGAGAGAGCGAAGATTCGATCACTTTTAAATGGTGCACTTTCTTCTGTAAACGGCTGACTTAGCCTCAATAGGCCACCTGAAGGCGCACGGAAAAGCTGAAGATAAGGAAAGATATGGCAGAACTGGTGCTTTTTTCCACCCTAGCTTTGTTTGTCGGCATTGTTTTGGATGCTATTGTGGGAGATCCTAAAGGATGGCCTCACCTTGTTAAGTGGTTTGCCAAGGTGATTGAATACTTAGAGAAGAAGCTGTATCCCATGACAAACAAACTACTGGCGGGCAAGCTGATGGTGGTGTTTGTTCTTTTCATATGCGGAGGTGTTCCAGCATTGATTTTGGTCGTTTCCTGGTATGTCTCGCCCTGGTTTTTTCTTGCGTTGGAAAGCTTGCTGTGCTGGCAGCTGCTGGCTGTAAGAAGCTTGCGGGATGAAAGTCTTCCGGTGTATGAGGCGCTTATCAGGCAGGATCTTGAAGAGGCGAGGACGGCATTGTCCTGGATTGTGGGAAGGGACACTGCGGCTCTGGACGATGCGGGCATCGCACGGGCAGCCGTGGAAACCGTAGCTGAAAACACAGCTGACGGGGTGGCTGCGCCATTAATGTATATCGTGTTAGGCGGTGCTGTTTTGGGTTGTGTATACAAGGCCGTTAACACTATGGACTCCATGGTGGGCTATCGCAACTGTCGCTATGAGCAATTTGGCCGCTTCGCCGCTCGACTGGACGATGTGTTGAACTATATTCCCTCTCGCATATGCGCGCTGCTAATGATACTCTCCAGCGCTATATGCGGCTTATCTTTTCGAAATGCATGGCGTATCTGGCGCAGAGACAGGCGCAACCATGCCAGTCCTAATGCCGCCCAGACCGAATCGGTGTTGGCAGGCGCTTTGGGTGTACAGTTAGCCGGCGATGCGTGGTATTTTGGCAAATTACTTCGAAAACCCACCATAGGAGATGCGACGAGACCCATTGAGCCCCGGGACATCCGGCGAGCCCACCGCGTGTTGCTGGTAACCAGTGTGCTGTTATTTTTCCTGTCGTTTCTTCTAAGAGGTGCACTGTATGCAGCGCTATGACCACGAAGGAGACATCTACGAATGCAGCCGGAGTGTTCCGGATTCCTCTACCTGCGAGGATCACTCTTTGTCGTGTCTTTTTCATGTTTCCAAATCCGATGAATTTTTCCTACTGCGAGGAGTTCTGTATGCAACGCTATGATCACGGTGGGGACATTTATGCCCACAGTCAGCCTGTTCTGGATTTTTCTTCTAACATCAATCCGTTGGGTTATCCGCCGGGCTTAAAGGACGCTCTCGTCCAGAATATCGACAATTACCAGCGCTATCCCGATGCACATTGCCGGAAACTGAAGCAAGCCATCGCCGCACATCACGGCATTTCCGAAGACCAGGTGTTATGTGGTAATGGCGCTTCTGATTTAATCTATCGAATCTGCGCCCATTTTAGATCGTCCAAAGCCCTGATCGTGGCTCCCACGTTTTCTGAGTATGAACGCGGGGTGTACGCTTATGGCGGTCATGTCAA
>JAAZJV010000121.1 GCA_012800135.1 Clostridiaceae bacterium
GTGGAAGAAGCTGCCGATCTTGGCGTCTGGGTCGCAACGAAGAAGAACGGCAAAGACATGGTGCTAGGCGACATACGCTATCGCGTGACCAGTCTTACCGACGATCAGGACGCGATCATGGATGTGATTGAGGACTACAACGAAGACGACGATAATTTCAGAAAAGTCGAGACTGACCTTCCTGAGAACTACGTGCTCAAACTTTGTGAATATGAGGTCTTTTACGCAAAAGATTATCCCGGCTATGGCGATGAAGGCAACACCATCTATTCTCCTGACCTTTACTTCTCCATCGCTTCCGAAGACGGCGGCGGTCTAGACACTGCAGACGGTTTTTCACATATCGGCCTTTCCTGTATCGACATCTCTAAGAAAGTTGACAGCATAACGGCAGGTGACACGTTCTCCGGGCTTGTCGTCTACGCGATTCCCAACAACGCCATTGAACAATACTATCTCTCGTACTACTACTCCGATAAAGACGCTGATGACAAAGCCGTCATTGTATACTCCTATGTCAAGCCTGAAGAGATCAAAGTAGAGTAGGACAGTTTGGACGCGGACAAGACTGAATGACAACCTATCGCGTCTAATACCGTTTCACGAAGATAAGATCGTCGTCCTAAGACAATATTGAAAACAGCCTGAAGGATGCGGAATGATGATTTACACACATTCCGCATTTTTCGGGCTTTCTTTATTGTCAACAACAACGAGAGTTCCTTAATGCGAGATTCTCTTAATGGTAACATTGTAGAAATCCAAAGGAGGTGTTTCGCTATGGCACATATCAGGATGAAGATCTATTCGAATTGCTTGCGCCGCTATACCCATGTAACGGTTCTGGTTCCTACTCCGACGGAGGGCGATTATCCGCCGGAAGAAATCGATACTTTTGACGGACCTCATTTTTTCCAAGATCAACCCTCTTATCGAGTGTTATATTTACTGCACGGCACTCACGGAGACGACACGGATTGGTCTTATTATTCGAATGTCGAACGCGATATTATTGGAACCGATTTGATGGTTGTGTGCCCTGACGGAGGCAATTCATTTTGGACAGACATGGAAGATGGTCCGCTTCAGGAGACTTTCCTGACACAAGAGTTGCGCGAGTACATCAATCGACTCTTTCCTACGTTGCCTGAGCGGGAAAACACTTTTCTCGCGGGTCTTTCAATGGGCGGATTTGCCACGTTAAATATCGCCATGAAATATCCTGAGATATACGGCAAAGTGGCTTCTTTTTCCGCAGGGATTATTCCGGATGATCTTGAAGCAATAACGACAAGAACATACCCTTGGAGACTGTTTCTTGCTGACGACAAGAAAGTTGAAGGCTCAAAGGTCGACGGCATCATGAGCATGAAAAAAGCTCTCCGGCAAAATTTAACGCTTCCGCAAATCTATCTCACAATCGGCACAGACGATTACTTATACGAAAATGTGCAACGTACAAGACAAGTTTTCGATGAATACCACGTCGCATATGAATATCACGAGTGTGAGGGCGAACACAACTTTGAATTCTGGAGCTCTCAAATAGGTTCTGTCATGGACTGGATGCTTGACGAGTAGCGATCAAAGACGTAACGCTTTAAGGGCGTAAAACAGATAATGCAAGATCATGATTTTGCATATCTTGATCTTGCATTATTTGTTCAGACAAGTTTTACCTGAAAACCGAGGGACGCGGAGCAAAGTTTTATTTTGAAGCAGTAGAAGAACCGATGAATCAGAAAACAACACATGGTCGTCTCGAAGTGATTGATCTAGATGGTATTTGCTTGAAATACCCGTGCCAAAAGAGCGTTTAAGATGTATTATTTACGCTACAACAGTAAGGATCAACGGTATCAATGGCAAGAATAACGTTAAAAGATGTTGCAAAAGCAGCCGGTGTCTCCGAAACAACGGTGTCGCTTGTTCTAAACAAGAAGGATCATCGTATCAGCGATGAGACGGTGTTGCGTGTTGAGAAGACGGCAAAGGAGCTAAACTACACACCAAACCGAATTGCGCGCGGCTTGGCAACGAAAACAACAGGCGTCATTGCTCTGATTTTCCCGGATATCGTAAACCCCTATTTCCCGAGTTTGGCAAAAAGAATTACACAAGAAGCCCTCGCACGCGACTATGGCACCATGCTGATCAATTACGATTGCAAATATGACAAAGAGCCGATCTCAATCTTGCAAAGCGGAGCCGTAGACGGCGCCCTGCTTGTCACGCGAGATTATGGACTATTTGAATCGCAGGTGCCCGCCATCAAAAACATACCGGTCGTCCTGCTCGAACCGAGCAACCGCATGCGTCCGAATAGCTCCGTCATCTCAAGCGATTTTTATGCCGGCGCCTTCGAGGCGACCTCTTGGTTGCTGTCGAACGGCCATACCTTGATCGCCTGCCTCACCGGACCGCAAGATATACTCGTTGCGAAGTTGCGGCTAGAGGGCACACTCGGCGCCATGAAGCATTTCGGTCTCAAAATGCCGGATAAGCATATTATTCCATCCGAGTTTTCCATGGAGGCCGGTTACAGCGCCGCTGACGTTGTGAAAAAACTGAAGGTCACTGCCGTCGTCTGCAATAGTGATTTTGCCGCCTTTGGCCTGATAAAAGGATTAAACGAAAAAGGAATTCGAGTGCCGGAAGACGTCTCCGTTTTCGGTTACGACGATCTCACCATGGGTACCTTCACCAGACCGTCTCTATCCACTGTCGGTTTGCACACGGATTCCGTTTCGACCTTGGCCACAAATCACCTTATCGATTTAATCACTGATCCTGAAACAAAACCCCTTCAGAAATTTTTACAACCGAAAGTTATTTTGCGCGGTTCCACGAGCAAACGCCTTACTTAAGAATTAAATACTTGCAGATCCGGTCTGACGTTCCACTCTTTTAGCGCCTTAACAATGTCTCGTCGGTAAGGCATCGCGGGGGCAGTTCCAAACGACTGAACTGATAATCCCGCGGCTACGTTGGCAAATAAGGCCGCCGCAAACACATCTTCGCCAGCATCTAAGCTGGCCGCGAAAGCCCCGTTAAACGCATCTCCCGCACCTGTCGTATCGACCACATGAACCGACATGGCGGGGATCAAACTGAACATTTCTCGGTTGTTGACATACACACCGAGCCCGCCTAAGGTGATCAGAACGTTTTTGACACCTCTATCGAAAAAGTATTTCGCGGCCAAATGACATCCGTCAAGATCGGCAACGTCATACCCCGTCAACAACTTGGTCTCCGTTTCGTTCGGCGTAATGTAATCGATTTTATTGTAAAGATCATCACGAACGGGTTGAGCGGGCGCAGGATTCAAAATAACTTCCACTTGATTGGTATACGCCACATCGATTGCTTTCTCAACAGCATCAATATTCACTTCGAGTTGGGTCAAGAAAATTCGAGACGTCGATATCGCTTGTTTCGCGCACAACAAGTCGTCTTCCGTAATACACGCACTTGCCCCGGGCACAACAAGAATTTGATTCGCGCCGTCTTCTGAAACCATAATCAAAGCGATACCGGTCGGGTTGTTTTTATCAATCAGCACGAGATTGGACATCAATGACTCTTGAGTGAAAGAATCAATCGCGACAGGTGAAAATAAATCTTGACCTATTTTCGTCATCAACTGAACATCGGCACCTGCACGAACGGCGGCAACTGCTTGATTTGCCCCTTTTCCTCCGGGACCGATTTTAAAATAATTACCTTTTATCGTTTCACCTTCAGTAGGTAACCACGCCGCCTTCGCCGTCAGATCGACGACAAAACTACCTAAAATAAACACGGATTGTTTCATAACAAACGCCCCTTCAAGAATGATTACTAGGCTTTTCAGACCTTGACGCCATCAATATATCACGTTAGAATAATGCGGTAAAGCGCTTTACCAGCGCATGTCCAACCATCTTCACAATCGGAGGGAGTCTAAAAATGGCTTTTCAAACTGGAGCTCCAACCATCCACAACACAGCCGCTTCCGGCGATGTTGCCGAGACGATTCTTCTGCCGGGAGATCCTTTACGCGCAAAGTACATAGCTGAGAACTATCTGGAGAACGTTCGTTGTTACAACACCGTAAGAAACATGCTCGGCTTCACAGGCTTTTATAAAGGCAAAGAAATCAGCGTGCAAGGAACCGGCATGGGCATGCCCTCGATGGCGATTTACGCTTATGAGCTGGTTCATTTCTACGGCTGCCGAAATCTTATTCGCATCGGCACGTGCGGTACCATTTCAAAAGAACTCAACATCAATGATGTGGTCATCGGCATGGGCGCTTGCCACGATTCAAATCTCGATGAGCAGTACGAGTTGCCCGGAAAGTATGCGCCTATTTGCAGTTTTTATCTGTTGGAGAAATTCGTCAACAAAGCCCGCGAGCTCAAAATCCCCGTTCATGT
This sequence comes from Clostridiaceae bacterium, assembly GCA_012800135.1. Taxonomy (GTDB): domain Bacteria; phylum Bacillota; class Clostridia; order Saccharofermentanales; family DTU023; genus UBA4923. Next base: position 4,422 of record JAAZJV010000121.1, read on the forward strand.
CGGCAACATTTCTTCAGGCAGTGCATTTTATTCTGAAAAAAGAACGAATGTGGGCAGCTGGGAAAAGATGAACGTCCTAGCCGGCGAGATGGAGGCCGCCGCACTTTACATGATCGCGGCACGGGCAAGGGTAAACGCGCTGTGTGTTCTTACCGTTACGGATTCGCGCCGCACGGGAGAAATGGCCACCTCTGAACAGCGAGAGACAGGGACAAAACAGATGATTGAGCTGGCCTTAGAAGCTTCATTAACGCTTTAATCATGTCCCGGGAAGAATCGACACGACTCGTTTTAAAAAATGCACGGCTTTTGCTCCCTGATTTTACTTTATCCGGATTGCATACCGCCGTTATTAAAGGCGGTCGCATATGCGACGTTTTTGCCGAAGAGGGTGCGCTAACTTTAGACGAAAAGACTGATTCCGTTGACGTTCTTGACCTTAAAGGAAATCTTCTAATCCCCGGATTTACCGATCGCCACACACATGTGGCACAACAAATGCTGCACGGCCGCACAAGCGAGCAGTATCCCATGGTATGGCGGCGCATTCTCGTACCTTTCGAGTCGGCTCTTGAACCGGAAGACATGTGTGTCAGCGCTTCTTTAGCCATCGCCGAAATGCTTTCAGCCGGCATTACCCATTTCGCCGATTCAGGCGGTCCTCACATGGAACAAGTCGCATCTGTCGTGGAATCGTCCGGGATCCGGGCAAC
>JAAZJV010000122.1 GCA_012800135.1 Clostridiaceae bacterium
ATCGATGAAGTCCGAGACGCAATGCGCGGCATGTTGAAGCCGAAGATCAAGGAAGTTGTCGTCGGTAAGCTTCAAGTTCGAGAAGTCTTCCGCGTGTCAAACGTGGGCACGGTCGCCGGATGTTACGTTGAGTCCGGTCGTGTGAACAGGAGAGATCACGTCCGCTTGATCCGCGACGGCGTTGTCATATTCGAGACAACCGTTGCCTCGCTGCGCCGTTTCAAAGACGATGTCCGTGAAGTGGCTGCCGGCTATGAATGCGGTCTAGGACTTGAAAATTATAACGACATCAAGGTTGGCGATGAGATCGAAGTGTATACCTTGGAGGAAGAGCATGACACGTCGAAGTGATCGAATCGGCGATGAAATCCGGCGCATACTCGCGGAGACGATGCAGAGAAAGCTTAAAGATCCTCGTCTTCACGGTATCGTTTCTTTAACTGAAGTCGTCGTAAGCTCCGATCTTTCAACAGCACGCGTTTTTTATAGTGTGTATGGTGACGAAGAAAAATCAGAAGTCGTGCGTCAAGCGTTTGGCAAAGCTACTCCATTCTTGCGTCGTACATTATCGGAAAATCTTCGCACACGCCGCATTCCTCGATTGATTTTTGAAGAAGACTACTCTATGAAAGAGGGCGAAAGAATGGACGCGCTGATTCGTCGCATTCAAGAGGAGTCCGCTCGCTCCCGCGCCAATGAAAGCGAAGTTCCGTGAACGATGACCGTAAATGATCAGAAAAAAAACGGTTTCCGAGACATTGTTCAAACGATAGTAGAACTTTTTTTTCATGCCGGCTCCGAGGGCTGGCGTGTCGGTATTTTTCCACACGAACGCCACGATGCCGACGCATATGGAGCCGCGATGTCGATGTCGGCGGTTTTAGAAACCGTCGGTTGTGAAACGGTCGTCGTGCTTGACATGACGGAACCCCCGCCGATTAGCGCGCTTCCTCTTTTAAAAGAACCGTTGATTCCTGAACGTGGCGATGTGATGCCTTCGCTTGATCTTGCACTTGCGGTTGATTGCTACGAGGCGTCGCGCATGGGCAAGCGCGCACCTTTTTACATCGAGGCGCCTCGGCACGCTGTCATTGATCACCACATCTACGAAGGAGATCTTCCGCCCTTTTCCTACATCGATGTCCGCGCCTCCGCGACGTGTGAGCTTTGTTATGTCCTGATTGAAGCCATGGAACAGCGCATCGGACGTCCACTTTTTACTAACGATATCGCCATACTTTTGCTTGCCGGCATCGTGACCGATACCGGCAGATATACGTACAGCAATACTACGCCGCGCGTAATGCGACAAGCCGCATCATTAATAGAACGTTTTTCAATCGATCTTCCGACGCTTCATTACCATCTTTTCGACAAGACGACGCTTGGCTTTCTGCAGCTTCGAGGCATTGTTTTCCAAAATGCTCAACGTTCTCACAACGATCGTGTAATTTCCACGCATATCAGTCGTGCGATGCTTGATGAGTACGGCATTCAGGACGACGATCTGGCGAAAATCGCCTCCGAGCTGCGTTCAGTCGAAGGGACAGAGGTCGTTCTTTTGCATGTGGAAACTCCGGATGGCGTTAGACTTAATATTCGTGCCGGTGAAAACTTCAACGCAGCAGAATTTGCTCGGCGCTACGGCGGCGGCGGTCATGCGCGCGCAGCTGGCGCCACGATCAAGAACATCACACTTGAAGAAGCTATGGCCAGGACGCATCGTGACATCGCTGAGACACTGGCATTTTCGGAATAGAGCACTCTCATGAGTGTAAGTTATTTTATTTCCCGTTATAACGTGCTAGAGCTGAAGGACAGGTCATTTTCGTGAACGTAAGTGATATGTTTGTAGGCTATAACGTTTTGATGCCGAGGGAGGGGTCATATTGATGAGCATGAATGATGCCGGGATCATCATCGTCAATAAACCGGAGGGGATGACGTCTGCCGGTGTCGTTTCTTCGCTTCGGCGATTCCTCGGTATGCGTCGCGTCGGACATACCGGAACGTTGGATCCTTTTGCGACAGGAGTATTGCCCATCTGTTTTGGCCGCGCGACGGCGGCAGCTCACTATATGCTGAAATGGACGAAGCGTTACCGCTGTCTTGCGGCGCTCGGCGCCGCGACGGACACCATGGATCGCGACGGTCGTATAATAGAACGCGCGCCGGAGGTTGTGTTGCCTTTTTCTAATGAAGCGGCGCTGCACGACGCTGTCATCTCGTTATCAAACATTACGGAACAACGAGCACCTCTTTATTCGGCTGTAAAGCGCGGCGGGAAGCCACTCTATAAATATGCACGTGAGGGTCTCGATGTTGAACGTCCTCTGCGGAAGATCACGGTGTACGAAGCGAAATTGCTTTCTTTAACGGAAGAAGGTGAAGGGTACTCGCACGTTTTGTTTGAATGCCACGTTAGTGCCGGCACCTATATCCGTGTGCTCGTCGATTCGCTTGGCCGCGCGATCGGTACGCTGGCTTACGCCGAAGCGCTCGAGCGTGTAGCTACAGGTTCGTTTTATAAAGAAAAAAGCGTGACACTCGAAGAACTCTCTCAACGCTTTGACGCGACGGGTGGTGATCGTGAGCTCTGGAGGCAAGAGCTTGAAAAAGACGGTCTAATTTTGTCGACAGGCGCTGCTTTTACAGGTTGGCCGAATATCAGATTAACGCGTGAAGAAGCCCTTGCGATTACGCACGGACAACATCTGAATCTGTCTCATCCTGTGCTTGATCCTTTTGATAAAGGAGCTTCTGTGTCGGCGCCGCCGCCTGACGAGACGTGGGTTGCACTCTTTTATGGAAATGAGCTGATTGCCGTCGCCGAGCGCGATGACGCACGCTATCAACCGCGCCGTGTTTTCTGTGACCCGTCTTTTTTTATGTAAGAACAGGTTTTTTATAGGACTTTTATGATGAGATACGCCCTATGGCAGGGAAGAACCTATAATTTAGAAATTCGCTCACATCTATTGATGTGACGACGGACATATGTTGATCGGCGCGATCTGTAATAATATGAGAACAATTGCATGGAGGGAATCAAGAAACAGATGGAAGCGATGAATGAAGATTTCGTATATGTGGATCTACCTTACGAATGCGGTGATAGAACGCCAAGAGGCATCGCGCTCGGTATTTTTGACGGATTCCATATTGGACACCAGGCGCTTCTTCGTGAACTCAAACATGTCTGCCGGAAGAGGGGGCTCCGTGTTACTGTTTTCACTTTCTCTTTCCCTAAAGGTGTTTCTTTTGGCGGACGAGATCTTCATCATACAGAGTTGATGAATGATCGAGAACGCGTTCACGCGCTTAAAGCTTTCGGCGTTGATGATATTTTTATGATTCCGATGACTGATAGCATCACGACGCTTTCACCGGATACATTTCTTGAAACAGTCGTTGTAAAAAAACTGGGCGGTACCGTTCTTGCTATCGGTGAGGACGCGCATTTCGGCTATAGAGGGGCAGGTGACGCGGCGTTTCTTCAATCGTTTGCTTCGTCACATCCGCTTGAAGCCGTCATAGTGCCGGATGTTTTTTGGGGAGGATCGAAAGTTTCCAGCTCGCGCATCCGTGCACTGATTGCCTCAGGCGATGTGAAAACGGCGACGACACTGATGACGCGACCGTTCCGCCTCTTTTGCGACATCGAATC
>JAAZJV010000322.1 GCA_012800135.1 Clostridiaceae bacterium
GGATGGAAAAAGACGGGATCGGGCTCATCGCGCCGTCAGGCGAAACCAGCGCGACGGCACGGTACGAAGGAAACAGCGGATCCGTTACTGTATACGGAACGACTCCTGCCTACGAAACGATCAACGGCCTCTCCCTCCTTTTGGGAAGATTTATCAAGTCTTCCGATGTAGATAACCACACGAATGTGACTGTCATCAATGAAACAGCGGCGACAGAACTCATTGGATATACGGATTGCATCGGAGAAGAGGTCTCGCTTGACGGCGTTAAATATACCGTTGTAGGTCTTCTGGAGGATAATGAGAACTCCCTGACGCCGGCCTTTGCAAGAGGTTCTATCGTTGCCTATATCCCGTACACATCGCTGATACGCCTGTCTTCAGAAGCGTCGTCCAACATCACGAGTTTTTTCGTCAGCGCCGAAACGGACATGGCTACGGCAGAGGCGGCCATGACCTCGCTTCTTATGGATCGGTTTGACCAGGATGACGATGCGTTTACGGTATCTTCACAGGATGCGCTGGAGGATGCCATGAGCAGCGTTACCTCCGTTTTAATGATCCTGCTGGGCAGTATCGCGGGAATCTCCCTGATCGTCGGCGGGATCGGGATTATGAATATCATGCTGGTCACAGTAACGGAGCGGACACGGGAAATCGGTATCCGCAAAGCCATAGGAGCAGGCAGAAACGTCATTTTGCAGCAATTTCTGCTGGAATCGGTTGTCCTTTGTATGTTCGGTTGCGTCATCGGCGTATTTCTGTCATGGGCAGCGCTCCGCATCATTTCCGTAGTTGTATCCAGTCTCAGCATATCGTTCTCTTTGGAATGGAATGTGGTGCTGATCGCCGTGGGCTTCTGCTTCCTGATCGGCATTGTATTTGGACTGTATCCGGCGAATAAAGCCGCTAAGATGACGCCTGTCGACGCACTCCGCCACGGTGATTAAATGGAGGAAAATATTCAATGAAAAATCAGACCGTTTCTTCTTCAAACAAAAACAAAGGAATTATATACATCGTACTCATGGCATTCTTTACGCTTGTGATGATTGCCGATTTATTGAATCTCGCCCTGACCCCTGCCATGGGCACCATGAATTTCTCAGACTTAAACCCGTCGTCAAACTCCTTTTTTAACGGGAACAACGAAGCATCGAACGGGCAGTTCTTCATGCCGGGGGGAGAAACCCCCGAAGACTTTACTCCTCCCGACGGTGAATTTCCGGAAGGATTTACGATGCCGGGAGGAGAATCACCGGAGGGATTTACTCCCCCGAACAACGTAGATTTTACAATGCCGTCGGGCGAGTTTAGCTTCCCGGACGGCAATACGGACAGATTCCCGTCGAACGGGAGGCGGCCCCTTGGCGGCGGAAGCGGCTTCTTATTGTTTGTCCGCAGGGCATGGCTCCCGATCCTGATCGTCTGTCTGATAGGTAATGGAGTCTGTCTGTTCCTTTTTATCCGTCTTAGAAAAAAATCGTCTGCCGAAACTCAGCAATCTCACGCCGAATCGGAAGAAAGTACAGAGGATGACGAGACCGCCAAAAAGAAAAAAAAGGGAAGTTGGATTCTCCCCGTATGTCTAGTCATCGCCGTCGCCGCCGTAATCGCATCGCTGCCTCATAAAAACTCCGATACGGACGCCGTATCCGCCAACGAACAGATCTTATCAAGCACAGCAAAAAAAGGCACGATTGCTACCGTAATTTCAGGGACAGGCACGCTGACCAATGAGGCGGCAAAACAGGTCAGTATCCCTGACAGCGTTACCGTAACAGCCTTCTATGTAAACAATGGCGATACGGTTGCGACGGGAGATGTTTTGGCCTCGGTCGATAAAGCCTCCGTCGGCGTTGCCATCGCGGAGCTTCAGACGGTGATCGACGAACTTGACAAAGATCTGGCAGCGGCTTCAGATGAAAGTGCAGACACCACGATTACCGCAGCTGTGGACGGAAGAGTCAAACTGATCTACGCACAGGAAAATGAGAGTGTATTGGATACCGTATCTGAGCACGGCTGCCTGATGCTGATCTCGCTTGATGGCCTCATGGCTGTAGATTTGAAGTCTTCGGACGGGGTTTCCGTAGGCGATACGGTCAAGGTTACTCTCTCTGACGATACGGAGGAAAACGGACGCATCTCGGCAAAAGAGGACGGGATTTTGACGGTTACGATCTCCGATGAATCGGCAAACTATGGCGACGCCGTATCTGTATGGAAGGAAGACGGGCAACAGCTTGGTGAAGGTAATCTGTACATCCATAGCGAACTGAGAATTACCGGGTATTATGGAAACATTTCCTCCGTGCCGGTAGAGGTGAACACCCTTGTAGACAAAGGCGATACGCTTATCGAACTAAGCGACGCAGGTCCTACAAGCGCCTATCAAAGTCTTCTGAACAGAAGGAAACAGCTGGAAGATCAGATGGTTTCTCTGTTCCTGCTGTATCAGGACGGGTATCTCCATGCCGAATCGGACGGGATCGTCTCCGGAATTACCGAAGACAGCACAACTGTCAGCCTTTCCGCACAGAGTAGAGGCAGTGAAGCAGATTCCCCGAGGTATGACGTTGAAAATACAAGTGCATTCATTACGAACTTGTCTGCTCCCCTCACCGGGATAACAACACTCTCCTCTCGGGGAACCGTTAAAGTTAAAACGCTCTCCAATTCGCCAACGGGAGAGGATGATTCCGAACTCCAAAATTATGCTGCAACCGTCGTCCCTTCCGGCGAAGAAGGCGTCCGGTTTTCTGTATCTTCCTTTGCAATCGGAGATGTGGATTATACGGATCTTTTCGGATTGGCAGAAGAAAATTATGATTTTTCAGGCTCCTATTCCTGCGCAGATTCGACTTCTGTCTATCTGTTTCAAGACGGCGAGTGGAAAACAATCAGCGCATCGGAGCTCCTCCCCGGAGAATTCTGTGTGATTACCGTTCCGACTGCTGCAGCGGAACCTATCACGCCGGTATGGATCGTATGCAATCGTACGGACACTGACCCGCAACAACCTAGTGAACCGCAGCCTACCGACCCGCAGCAACCTACGGATCCACAACCTAGTGACCCGCAACAGCCCACTGACCCGCAACAACCTACGGATCCGCAACCTACTGACCCGCAACCTACTGACCCGCAGCAACCTACGGATCCGCAACAGCCTAGTGAACCGCAGCCTACCGACCCGCAACAGCCTAGTGAACCGCAACCTACCGACCCGCAACAGCCCACTGACCCGCAGCAACCTACGGATCCGCAACAGCCCACAGAACCGCAGCGCCCCGCCGATCCGGGCACTCCCGAATTTCCTTCCAAAGGAAACATCGGTTCCTTCCCGTCCGGTTCAGGTTCGTTCCCGTCTAATTCCGCAATGTCTCCTTCTTTTTCGGGTGCGACTAACGAGCCCCAACAGGAAGAAGAAACAAAACTTTACGAACAGTATCGTTTTGCCAAAAAGCCGATCCTTTCCATCATTTCACAGGAAAGCATGAGCGTCACGATCAGCGTGGATGAACTTGACATCCTTTCCATAAGCGATGATCGGCCTGTGAAGATTACGTTGGAAGCGTTGAAAGGACAGGAGTTTACAGGCGCCATTATCGGGATCGGCAGGATCGGCGTCAATGAAGGCGGTAATACGAAGTACAGCGTAACGGTGTCCCTCCCTAAAGAAGAAAATCTGATTGCCGGGATGAATGCTGCCGTCAAGATCACAACTGCAGAAAGCGAAGCAGCCGTAACCATCCCTGTAGAGGCACTGGTGGAAAGCGCCGGGAAGACCTATGTCTATACAAACTATGATGAAAAACAAGACGTTTTGGGCGGCCTTGTGGAAGTAAAAACCGGAGTCTCCGACGGGACAATCGTTGAGATTCTGTCCGGTATTGAAAACGGAAGCAAAGTATTTTACCGCTATGCAGATACGTTGATTTACAACTTCTTCTCCGCTATTGGAAAATGATGCTATTCCTTTTATTTGAATACGTCAAACACTTGTAGAAGCTGAAATACGGCATTTCCAAAAATGGAAACGCTTGTGTTGAA
>JAAZJV010000123.1 GCA_012800135.1 Clostridiaceae bacterium
AAGGTCGTACCGTTTCCATATATAGCTACGCTTCAGCCGCTTCCTGTTGAAGGCGCTTACCAAGGAGATCGATTATTTGATGTAGATTGGGCAGAAAATGGCACCGTTGATAATTCTCGTGCCCGTTACGTCGAATCTGAGATGATTTTAGAGGAATTATTTCCTCGCGACAAAGCCATCTTTCTTATGTGCGGTGGAGCAGGATACTCTAACATGATGAAGGAACTGCTGATTTATTACGGTTGGGATCCTAATCTTCTTTACAATACAGGAGCGAACTGGGGCTATACCGGTAAGAATGCGTTAGAGCTTATCGTCTATCCAGAGGATGCCAACGATGACAACATCTACGCTACATGGCGTGCCGATTACGCTTACATTGATTTCAGCCGCCTTCATCTGGTGCAGGGAGAATCGGAATGAGTAAGGCAACCGTAATCGTACTGGTTGTTTTGCTGTTTGTGGGCTTTGTATGCTGTTGTGCTAGAGAGAAATTCTCAGAAAAGGACATTTGTACCTTTCCCTTCACACATTATGCTTCTGGAGGGACAGAAGAGACGTATCAGGCCGTCATTCTCTTTGAACAGGGCAACTCAACATTTACATCCTATCAAGTGGCATACTTGTCCTGCACTTGTCGCGATACGATGGTCAACTATTATTCAATTTGCTATGTTGAGATGCTGAACAGTCGACCGACAGCGGACGAGTCGGCGATCAGATCAATTACATTCGGGAACAACCAAGGACTTTGGGGAGACAGCAATCCCAATTACTATATCTCTGAATACACGGAAGAATATATGGATGAGCATCTCGTTCAGCCGCTTGTACGTGTCACGAAAGCAGAAATAGATGCTTGGAAAGGCTATGGGACACAAATTCCTCAAATCGATGCGGATGCGATTGCGGGAGCTACAGTATCTTCAGGCAATCTCATGTCAATGTTAAAAGGCTTGTTTACTTACCACGCTGAGCATTATTACGACCATTAGGGAGAATGAATGAAAAAAAATCTTTTCCTAACCGGTCTCTCTGGAACCGGGAAGTCAACATTGATACATCGAGCGTTACGTGCAGCAGGTCTTTTTCCTGTGGGTTTTCGAACGTTACGTGTGTATGACGGTCAGGGCAAAGTATGCGCTTATGTAGTGTCGGACATACGCTCGCCAGAACGTGGTGTACGATTTATGAATCGAGTTGAAGGGGAGAAGTGGCATCGCGATTTTTTGCTTTTTTGTCGTACAGCTCATGAAGCTCTTGATGGGGCAGAAACCTTTGATGTCGTTCTAATGGACGAAATTGGCGGGAAAGAGTTGCTTGATCCCACGTTTTACAATCGAGTTGTTTCGCTTCTAGAAAGCCCTGTTTTCTGCATCGGAGTCTTAAAGGATCGTGCCGGTGTAGAGCGTCAGATAAAAAATCATGATCCGGATAATGCAGCTTATCGCAAAGCCTATGAGGGGCTTCGCTCATTTTTAGAAGAATCTACCAATTCAGTTATTTATACTGTCACTGAGAAGAACCGGGAGGAAATCTTCAATCGAATCGTTTCATTACTCAAGATTGCCGTGATTTCGATCGAATCCGTTTCAAAAGAAAAATAAATATGCTATGTCAGGAAATTGCAGTCATAACATCAGGTTAGCTCAGACGACTTCGACGATGAAATAAGATGCATCATTGTGTACCATTTACCAGAATATAGAACTTAAAAGAATATTGCCTTATTGACTGATTTGCGTTTTTGTATGAAAAAAGATAAAATTAATCCAAATCGAAATACATAATTGTCTTCGTCGCGTTTTCGGATTATTCATGAAAACAGGACAAAGAGGTATTGTGTATAGAATTAATTAATAATTTTAACGTTTTTGAAGAAGGGCGTAATACACTGTCATATGTGGAGGGAGGAGAAGATCGTTCGACTAAGACGTCGTTCTTAGAGCTAACATGAAGATTCGTCGGCGAATACTCGATCGATTTCTCGTGATCATTGCCATGTTGCTTATTGTCTCCGTGGTAGTGGTGTTAATTGCGCAGCGCAGGAAAGATATTGATGCGCATCAAAGTGTTGCTCCTAATCCGGAAAATGTCAATCTAAACTATCTAGCTGACGTACTCTACGATCGTCATGTATTGCCTGACCAAATACCTCCCTCGACATCTGAATCATCGCCGTCTACGATCTCATCCAGAAATGCTGAATCTTCCTCCTCTCTTAAGCTGATAGAGAATGGACAACCCACGACAACTCTTCCGACATTCGTTTCAGTTTCTCCTACTGAGATGATTCAACAACAACCTACGCTTCCGGAAGGTTGGGATCCCTGTGATCTTCTGATGTATTGTACGGCAGAAAGCGGACTCTATATCCGTCGCGAACCTTCTAAAACTGCTCCTGTTGCCGGAGTGCTGATTTATGGACGCGCGGTGAGAGTGTGTGCTCTTAGTGAAGAATGGGCAGCCTTTGACGACGCCGATGGCTCTAAATTATATCTATTCCTTTCCTACCTTTCGAAGAATAGTCCGCCTCCGACGACAAAAAGCGTAGCTAAAGACGTGTGGTCCAATTGCGACAGACTCTATTATGTCGATGCGCGAGCCGGATTGAATCTTCGAAGCGAGCCGAATTTGGACGCCCCTGTGATCAGGGCGGCACGTTGCGGTGAAGCATTACACGTTGTCGCGCAAAATCTTGAGTGGTCTAAGATATTGCTTTCTGATGGCAGAACGGCATACGCATTTTCTGAATATTTAACGGATGTCCCGCCAAAGACTGTTCCTACCACGACAAGAACGACCACTACGACCACCACTGCGACGACTACGACCACCACAACCGTGAACATCCATGAAGGATCGGTGCGAGAGTATCCTTTCAATTTCTTCATGAGAAGGGGTGTGATTCGTTGGCAAGGTAAAGTGTTTTACTGGTATCCACAGAGCGTTCTTCCGGGATACGGTCTTAATATTCCCGGTCGTCATGTTAACCAAGATGGTTATATTGCTGATAAAGATGGCTATATCGTATTGGCGGCAAATCTTAAGTATCACCGCCGCGGCGATGTCATTACGACTCCCTTCGGTTACAGCGGGAAAATTTACGACGCTTTCTATCCTGAAAACCCACAGGCTTTTGATGTCTACGTTGACTACTAGAACAGATTGGATATCACCGAATCTTTTAACACTCCTAGAGACATACAATATCTCACCTAGGCGTTCGCTCGGCCAAGCTTTTCTTAATGATCAGCAGACGATTTTATCAATTGTAGGAGATCTATGTTCATATCAGACTGAAATTTTTATTGAAATCGGAACCGGCCCCGGTATGTTGACGTACGAGCTCGCGCAACAGGCGTGTACAGTTGTCTCGATTGAAATTGATAAGCGATTTGTACCGCTACATAACGATCTTTTCAGTGATCTCAAAACACCTCCCTTGATTCTCTACGAAGATGCGCGCGACGTAAATGAGAAGCGCGTATTCGATACACTTCGTTGTAAAGAAAACAATCAGTCAAATTTGAATTCAGATGCTGAATGCGGAGTTATAAGTCGGGGAGGTATTCCCGTTAAGAAAATCGAGCCATCTTCTTCTTCGTATGATATGAAGGAGGAAGAGACGATCGTGCATCATCCGTTAAGGAATGAAGCAAACGTTCACACCATGCCGCCATATGTTCTGTTCGGAAATCTTCCCTACTATCTCACGACCGAGCTCATTTTATCCTCACTTACACATTTTCCTCGTATGCGCTGTGCCTTATTCATGATTCAACAAGATGTCACGAGTAGGCTTATTGCTTCTCCCGGTTCAAAGCGCTATGGCCCGCTTGCGATCGCAAGCCAACTTTTTGGCCATTGGGAAGTTAGAAGAACGGTGTCAAGGCAATCTTTTTATCCCGTTCCACGCGTCACGTCAAAACTTGTTGAATTAATACCTTCAGATGATTCTGAGGCACGTCTATTAGCCGGAAGTCCTGCCTTTCATACTTTTCTTGTCGCGCTCTTTCAATCAAGACGAAAGACGATCGGCAACGCTCTATCTGCCTCAATAAAATTGACTGATCAGGAAGCTCGCTTAAGCCGCGCGCTATCCCTGTTTATTCAACAAAATAATCTGTCATCTTCTGTGCGTGCTGAATCTCTCAATCCATCGCAGTTGGCTGAGTTATTTCAGCTTCTGCAGGCATAGGATTGTGAAAAGACGCTGTATTCAGTATCATATGCACATTGGTGGGAGGTGGTTATTTGAGTAATCATGTCGAACGCGTTCGAGTACGCATCGGAAAAATGACCTATCAATTGACAGCGACCGATGATCCGCAAAAAATGCGGGATATTGCCGCGACTGCCAATGCTATGATGGAGCAAGTCGCTAAACGTCAACCGCAGCTTAACCAAATTTCCCAAGCGGTGCTCGCTCTGGTAAATGCTGTCGGAATGATGCAGGAAGCTCATGAAAAGAGGCAAGACGCCTACGAGTCGCGTGATCTTGCGGAGCGCACGGCAGAGGAAATTCGTGCAGAACTCACACGATTGCGCGAGCAATTCTGGCAGATGAAAAAAGAGCTCCTATATTATCGCAATCTTTGTGAAATCTATGAGACGAAATTGTCGGAACGGATGTTGTCTACAGATGACGAGGATACCATTCGCAAGGCGCGCAAGAAGCGTCGTACGCGCCGGACAAGGATTGGCGACCTTCAGGTAACCATCGAGGATGCCATGAAGAATAATATGGATGATACCGATGTTCCCGGTGACCAAACAAGACTTGAGTCTCGTGGGTCAGATGATGACGGTGTTTGATTAGAGGGACTTATTAGAAAACATGAACGTCGATTTCCTTTATTTTACGCTGGAAGATGGAGCAAAAGCTCCGGAAAGATCATCCGATGACGCTGCAGGATACGATCTTTTTGCTTCAGAGGACGTAGCGATACGTCCATTAGAGACGGTACTTGTACCGACGGGTATCAGGATAGCTATGCCGCCTAGCATGGAGGCGCAGGTGCGCCCAAGAAGCGGTCTTTCGCTTCGCACGACACTTCGCATTGCTAATGCCCCCGGGACGATTGACGCGGATTATCGAGGCATGGTGGGCATCATATGTCAGAATCTTCTCCCTTTAACCGATCCAGTTGCCGTGTTGATGAAATACCCCGAGCTTGCCGTAAATTTTTCTACACACTATACAATGGTTTCAGCGTCAGACTATTTTGAGAAAAATATGAAACAATCGCTTCCCTCCGATTTAACATCGCAAAAAATAGCTGTGGATAAAGAAGGCTATCCTCTTGGGACTTATTTTATTCACAGAGGTGAGCGCATCGCTCAACTTGTTTTTACGCGCCCTGTGTTTCCTTATTGGAAAGAAACGTCATCACTTGAGGGGATAGGGCGTGATCGTGGGGGAGGTTTTGGTTCGACAGGTCTTTGAGGCGTTTAATTTGTGATTCGGCAATTAATTCCTCTCCTCATCGATTTATATCATTATGTTCCCTAACATAATGAACGATGGTTCATTTTTAGCATCGTATTAATGAGTCGGCTAAATAATTCAGCATCCTTAATTAAACTATGCTATCTATTATTGTTTTGGTGCCCACTCGTCAAGAAAACGAAATAGTGCGTTTTCATAGGCGGCTGGATTTTGTAGATAAGCCGTTAAAAAACCTTTGCCGGGTGCCTCGTAGAATAGTGTACGATCGGAATGAAGGCGCATGCGTTCATCAATCATAACACGCGCTTCGCAGTGATCTAGGCGACTGTCTTCTTGGTGAGCAAAGATCATGACAGGCAGAGTAGAGGCAGTGAACAGTGTATAAAAATCATCTGTCGTGTAGGAACGAAGCGAGAAACGCGCTACATACGGTACAGTCTTCGGCAACCAGAAAAAAGCTCGATTCATCTTCGACTTTACGTCTGCGCGGAAAAAGGCGTTGCTGCCTCGTGCAGGGTTGTCCAGGATTAGTCCGCCCACTTGTTCATACAGTTTTCGATTTTCTTCTTTTTGATGAGCGGAGGCAGCCTCCTTGCTCTCTATATCGGATTGATCTTGATCTTTCTCGTTCGCGTCAGTTTTATCCGTTTCGTTAGGGAGAACTCGTGTTTCAGGGATTCCGGGCTGCATCTGTTGTCGCAATCGATATAGCGCGCGCATAATGGCTGTCGTACCGCTTCCAAAACCGTATAAAATTAGTGGCGCGTTACCCGATTTTGTTACGGCCCACCTCATGACGGTGAGAAGATCTTCAGATTCTTCGTATCCGTATGAGGAAGTGTCACCGGTTGATTCTCCGGAATGACGAAAATCGAACGCGATCGTTTGAAAACCGCGGTGGCTAAATTTCTGGTAAAGACGAGCGCTATCCATTCCGTAAGGTAGGCGATTGCTCCCCTGATGATGTGCCACTATGATGGTACCTCGAAGCGGCTTCTCAGCATGTATAAGCCATCCTTTAAGCGTGATTCGATCCTGGCCTGATACGATGTTTATCGGTTCAAACGTCCTGAACGCATTGGTCGCATACGGCGCGATCGGCTCTATTTCATTTTTCATTAGCGCATTAGCAAGGTTGAGACTTGAGATTGCAATTACAGCAATTACAATAAGCAGTGAAACGGCCAGTATCAAAACTAAGCGTCGCCATCGTCGTTTCGAAGATTGAGTTATCGAAAAATCTTTTCGGTGCATGTGCACACTCACTTTCCGCATTATGATTCAACGATTCTTAGATCGTCATCTACAAAATCGTGTAAATATGCTTCTAATCCAACGATTGTGTTTTCGTAATAGTAAACCATTGTCGTCATTCATAGGAGGTGTTGATATTGTACGTCATGGATATCGTTTCTCACAAATGGCGATCAGTCGATTCTCTTTTAATTGCCGTTCTTTCTTCTGTGATGTTACAATTCAATATTGACATGTTTTTTACTTGATTGTATAAAAGTAAAACGATACACGAGGTAATCATGAATCATGACAACGGAATAGTTGACAGTAGGGTTGACAAATCTAGAGAACTAGACAATGTCGCGTTATGTCAAAAGGAAAAAATGCGAGATGTCCGTATTCTCGGCATAGAATCGTCATGTGATGAAACGGCGGCGTCGGTCGTCGTCAATGGTACGCGTGTTCTGTCGAATGTTGTCGCTTCACAGGTCGATTTACACAGAGCTTATGGCGGCGTGGTGCCGGAAATTGCGTCACGCGAGCACGTCAAAGCAATACTTCCGGTTATTGACCGCGCCCTTCATCAAGCGGAAATGACGCTTGATGATTTAGACGGTATCGCGGTTACGTTTGGTCCCGGACTTATCGGAGCATTGCTTGTCGGTGTCGCTGCGGCCAAAGGATTAACAGCGGTGACCGGGCTTCCGCTTATACCTGTTCATCATATTGAGGGCCACGTGGCATCCGCATACCTTGCAAATCCGTCCCTTCGTCCGCCTTTTCTCGCTCTTATTGTGTCAGGTGGTCATGCATCGATTATTGAAGTCCGCGACGGCGTGATGCCTTTTCGTGAAATCGCCCGAACACGTGATGACGCTCCAGGTGAGGCGTTTGATAAGATTGCTCGTGTGCTGGGATTATCGTATCCTGGCGGTCCGGCGATTGAAAAAGCCGCACAAGGCGGGAGAGATGACGCATTCATATTTCCTGATGCCTCATTTGAAGATTCGTTCGATTTTTCATTCAGCGGTGTCAAGACAGCGGCGATCAACGCGTATCGTCGCATAGAGCGTCAGATTGAGCGTGAGGAAGGA
>JAAZJV010000124.1 GCA_012800135.1 Clostridiaceae bacterium
ACAATGTGTGCGATTCTTGAAGTAGCAGGAAGCGCAACATGAACAGAACATGGCCAATAATTAAGCCTTTATTAAGAAAGGAAATATATATGAGTGAATCGATGGGAACGTGGAGGCGCAGTTGCCTGTGCGGCGACGTAACCGAAGCGATGATCGGACAGGAGCTGACCCTGATGGGATGGTGTCATCGTCAGCGTGACTTAGGCGGTCTTATTTTTATCTTGCTCCGCGATATTGCCGGTGAAGTGCAAATCATCTTGGATGATTCTACCCCTGAAGATGTTCGTGCGAAAGCAGCGGATGTACGAAGCGAATATGTCATCGCCTGCCGCGGTGTGCTCCGTGAACGGTCAGCCGTCAATCCGGATATGAAGACCGGAACCGTTGAGCTTCTTGCAAAAGAGCTCCGCATCCTTTCCGAATCGAAAACACCGCCGTTCTACATCGAGGATGATGTCGACGTTAACGAGCCGCTCCGCTTGCAATACCGTTTTCTCGATCTTAGAAGACCTGCAATGCAGCGGAAACTCGTCGCGCGCCATCAGATTACGCGAATTGTGCGCGAGTTTTTTGACCGCGAAGGATTTCTTGACATTGAGACCCCGACCTTGATCAAAAGTACGCCGGAAGGTGCTCGTGACTACCTTGTACCGTCTCGCGTTTTTCCCGGAAAATTTTTCGCGCTCCCTCAGTCTCCGCAGCTTTTCAAGCAACTTCTGATGCTGTCCGGATACAACAAATATATGCAGATCGCGCGTTGCTACCGCGATGAAGATCTGCGCGCCGACCGGCAGCCTGAATTTACGCAGATTGACATTGAAATGGCATTCGTCGGTGAAGACGATGTCATGGAGGTCAATGAGCGATTTATTGTCGAACTCATGCAAAGATTCAAGGGTATAGAGGTCAAACGGCCGTTCAGACGCATTCCGTGGAGAGAAGCGATGGCGCGTTTCGGCTCGGATAAGCCGGATCTGCGATTTGGAATGGAACTTTACGATGTGTCCGATCTAGTGGTTGAGAGCGAGTTCCGCGCTTTCCGCTCGGCCGTTCAAGAGGGTGGCGCGCTGGTAGCGATCGCCGTTCCGGGGGGCCGCGATCTTTCGCGAAGAGAACTTGATAGCCTGTCAGATTTTGTTAAGAGCGCCACGAAGGCAAAAGGATTAGCGTGGATCGGTCTTGACGAAAAGGGGGAAAGCCACGGCTCGATCGCGCGATTCTTCGACGCGGAATTTGTAAAAGAAGTATTGCGAAGGGTCAATGAAGATGAAACGGCAAAACTTCTTCTCATCGCGGACGCGGATGCGCAGGTCGCCGAGGAGGCGGCAGGTGCGCTTCGCTTGGAAGTGGCGCGTCGGCGCGATATGATTCCCGAGGGCATGTTCGAGTTTTGTTGGGTCACGGAGTTTCCGCTTTTCGAATGGTCGGAAGAAAATCAGCGTCTCGTCGCAAAGCATCATCCGTTTACGGCTCCTGTCGAAGAAGATATCCCCCTGCTCAATAAGGATCCTTTGAGAGTCCGAGCTCACGCATACGACATTGTCCTGAACGGCACGGAACTTGGCGGCGGAAGCATCCGCATTCATCAGCAGGATCTCCAGAAGCGCATGTTCACCTGCCTTGGTTTTTCTGAAGAAAAAGCGCAACGCCAATTCGGCTTCCTCTTGAAGGCGTTCGAATATGGCGTACCGCCACACGGCGGCATCGCGTACGGTCTTGACCGACTCGTCATGAAGTTGCTCGACGAAGACAGCATTCGCGAAGTGATCGCTTTCCCAAAAGTTCAGACGTCGTCGTGTCTGATGACCGGCGCGCCGGATCGTGTGGACGAGGGACAACTTGAGGAATTGAAGCTAAAGATTGATGTGCCTACAAAGCCGAAATCGGCGAAAGTATGATTAAAGTGAACGTTTGAATAAATAATTCGTGCGCGACAGAATGAGTTTGTGGACAGAGTAAATAATAATACATTAGGCGAGGTGGACATAGCAGGAGAGCTGGGCTGAGTACACCGGGGTGGCAAAGCAGAATAGGCGTGATGATCAAAAAAGAAGATTAGGAAAGAAACGCAAGGCTGGGCTGTGCGCAACCGGAATCGGCAAACCGAGATCATCGCGACGGCCAAAAGAAAAACTTTGAGTAGAAAACGCAAGCCTGTAGAAAAACGTATTTATGATGGAATCGAAACACATTGACGAATCATTTGAAAAGAAACAGGATGACGAGATTCAACAAGTGTCGCCTCTTGACCAGTATTTTGCTTCGTTAGGTATCCATGAAGACTCACCGGAGCAGGCAAAAGAGGAGGAACTCCCGGAGGAAAAAGAGAGCAAAGAACCCTCTGCTTTGCGGCGCGTTTTCAATTTTGTTTTGACGATTGTCATCTGTTTTGTAATCGCCTTTTTGATCACACGTTTTGTCATTAGGCGCAACACCGTGAAAGGCACATCGATGGTACCCACGTTGTACCACCGCGATGAAATATTCGTTGAGAAAATATCACGTCTTTTCGCGGGAGGTCTTAAGCGCTACGACATTGTGACGGCAGATACCGATCGCAAAGCCAGTGACGGCGAGGAGATGATCATCATCAAGAGAGTAATCGGCCTGCCCGGCGAGCGTGTGCGGATTGAAAACGGTCATGTCTACATTAACGACCGACAGCTTGAAGAACCGTATCTGCCCGAATCAGTTAGAACATATCCTCACAATCCGGATTATGCCAATGTCCTGCTTGGAGAGGACGAATATTATTTGTTAGGCGATAACCGCGAGAACAGTCAGGACAGTCGCGACATCGGTGCCGTATCGAGAGGTGACATCGAGGGAAAACTATTGATTCGCTTTTATCCGTTTTCTCGATTTGGCGTCCCGGATTAATGAAAATACGAGTTTAATCTGAAAACGATCGAATAGAGAGGGACTCGGTGCGGTTCCGTATTTCAGGAGAAAAATAATGCTGATACGATCGGTCAAGTCTGGACTTGATAGATTCCAAATATAATCAAATATAATGATAAAGAAAAAATAAATGCGGACACAATCAGGTAAGAAATAACTTGATGAATACCCGAATAAATAATGAAAGAGAGCTTAATGAGCAACGTTCCGAGAGAAAATATCCGTAATTTCTGTATTATCGCGCATATCGACCACGGCAAATCGACGTTGGCCGACCGTTTAATTGAGCACACGGGGACGACGTCGGAGCGTCAAATGGAAGATCAAATACTCGATAACATGGACATTGAGCGCGAACGTGGAATAACGATCAAAGCGCGCGCCGTTAAAATGAATTATGTTTCACCATCCGGCGAGAATTTTATTTTCAATATGATTGACACGCCGGGTCATGTCGACTTTAATAACGAAGTATCGCGGTCGCTTTCTGCTTGTGACGGCGCCTTGCTTGTCGTCGACGCGTCACAGGGCGTAGAGGCTCAGACGCTCGCTAACGCTTATCTTGCCGTCGATGCCGGCCTAGATATTGTTCCGGTTATCAATAAAATTGATTTGCCTCTTGCGCGTCCTGAGGAAGTTCGCCAAGAGATTGAAGATGTTGTCGGCATTGACGCCTCGTATGCTCCTCTCATTTCTGCCAAGGAAGATATCAATATTGAAGCCGTACTCGAAGCTATTGCTGACCGCATTCCGCCACCTTATGGCAACGATCAAAATCCGCTTCAAGCGCTTGTGTTTGACACATATTACGACACATACCTTGGCGTGATTGCACACGTCAATATCCGTGAAGGCATACTGAAGACAGACGACAAAATTCTTGCGATGCACACCGGAAAATCGTTTGAAGTGACCGGATTAGGAACATTCTCGCCGCTTGGCATGGTCTACTCAGATGTTCTTACAGCAGGCGACGTCGGTTTTGTGACGGCCGGAATAAAAGATGTACGCGACATTGCGCCCGGCGATACGATCACTCTTGCTGCGCATCCTGCAAAAGAGCCTCTTCCCGGGTACAGCCCAGTTCGTCAAATGGTATTTTGCGGCATGTACCCCGTCGATGGAGCCGATTATCCCGACTTGCGCGACGCTCTGGAGAAACTCCGCTTGAATGACGCCGCTATTGACTTTGAACCTGAAACATCGAATGCGCTCGGTTTCGGTTTCCGTTGCGGATTCTTAGGGCTTCTGCACTACGAAGTGGTCCAAGAGCGACTTGAGCGCGAATTCAACATCAATCTCATTACAACGGCGCCGTCCGTTGCCTATCGACTGAACATGATCGACGGTCGGACGATCACGCTCGACAACCCGACCAATATGCCTCCACGCGAGCAAATTCAGAGTATGGAAGAACCGATCGTCAGCGCGTCGATTATGACACCGAAAGACTATATCGGAAACGTCATGGAGCTTTGTCAGAGATATCGCGGAACGTACGTCAATACGCAGTTTCTCGATGAGCGCCGCGTAAACATCCACTACGATATGCCGCTCAACGAAATCATCTACGATTTCTTCGACGCGCTGAAGTCGGTCACACGCGGCTACGCCTCGTTGGACTATGAATTTAAAGACTGGCAAGTCTCTGATCTAGTCAAACTCGATACACTCATTCACGGTGAAAAAGTTGACGCATTAACTTTCGTTTTACATCGCGACGACGCTTATTCGCGAGGCCGCGCCATCGCTGAAAAACTGCGCGACAATATCCCGCGCCACCAGTTTGAAGTCCCGATTCAAATCTGTTCTGACGGGAGAATCATCGCTCGCGAAACAGTTCGCGCTTACCGCAAAGACGTCACAGCAAAATGTTACGGCGGCGATATCTCGCGCAAGAAAAAACTGTTGGAAAAACAAAAAGAAGGCAAAAAGAGGATGCGCCAAGTCGGGAGCGTCGAAGTGCCCCAAGAAGCCTTTATGAGCGTCCTGCGCCTCGGAACGTAATGTACGATTTGTCGCGGCTGGACTGTTTTTAAACGTAAAGTACGCCTTATCGTGTTCGGAATGTTTCTAAACGAAGACTTTTGTAGTCATTTCCTGCGATTACTTGTGGATGTCCCTCTTCCTTGGAACATTCGGCACACCATTTTATCCCCTGTAGGAACATTTATTGCGATCTTGTGCTATCATCAAAAAGCAAAACATCGAGACGGTTGTTTTTTTGCACATCGCGACCCGATTTAGCGGCTTATGCGGATATGGTGGAATTGGCAGACACGCCGGATTTAGGTTCCGGTGGGAAACCATGCAGGTTCAAATCCTGTTATCCGCACCAAAGGAAAGTAGCTCAATCTGACTACTTTCCTTTTTATTTTCCTGTACTCTTGCAGGTATTTGCGGTCACGTAGATTGATGTTCGCAACTTAGCGATGGAATAGAGAAGAGCCATTGGGACTCCTGTAGAATGTTAATTACCAAAAAGACATTAAGGAGGCACATCAATGCCTTTGCAGAATAAATGGAATAGAAAATGCCCGTATATTCCATATGTGATTGATATCTATGGAGAGACTCATTACGGGCTTACCGCTATCGTTTATTTCGACGGAGGGAAGAGTACGATAGACAGTATAGCGAGCGGCTAAAAGCCATGTTCTCCTATCAGTTCATGACTTCTACTGTAAACGGAGCATGCTCCGGAATCTCCACCGGGAAAACATTCGTCTTTAAGCATACTGTCTCCAGTTCTGCGCAATAAAGCAAGGGCTCCAGAGTTTCAAATTCCCCGCCGGTAATGAATATTTTGCGTAGCTGAGGGAAGTACTGCATGTATTTGAGCAGCTCCTCGTTGCAATCATCGAGCCAAATCTCGTCATTGAACCAAGTTGTCAAATTCTCGTAGGTCAAGGGCGTTTCCTGACCCCAATCGTAAAAGCCAACGGCATCGTATAGCATCTCCCGGGTCTTGTCCGACTCAAAGATGATCTCTTCCGTCAGCTTTTGATTGGTCTGTTCAAATATGCCGTGGGTAATGACATTGGAACCCATATGTACCACTTCCTTCGGCTCCGGTTGCGCTGCGAGCGGTACCGGCGCAAGGCCGGGGAGCATGTTGTCAAACCAACCGTTATTCAAACCGTAAACGCCTGCGCCAAGCGCAATGATGAGACAGGCGGCTACGGCGATGATGGCGCTCCAGAAATTGCCCTTCTTTGCGGTACCGACACCTCGTTCATAGCCGGTGACCCCGTCGCCGATGAGGGAGTCGTCCAGCAGGGCGCGGAGCCCGGCGTAATCTTTAACGGTTTCACATTCGGAGAGCTTGGGGTGGACTTTATCCCCTAGGGTAAACTGATATACTGGGCGGGACTCCATGCCGGCGTGCACCACCTCGTTTTCACAGTTGGGAGAGATCAAGGATTCCTCCGACACAAATACAAGCACTGCGGCGGCGGCACGGAGGTGGTCTTCTATGTTTTTCGGCCATTCGCTGCCCGGGGCTATGCCTTCGTCGTACCAAAGTCTATATTTTTCGGAAAAGAGAGCTTCAATAACAGGCATCACCTTTTCGGAATTCCGGTGGGCATAGCTGACAAAGATATATGGTTCTCGGCCTTCATAAGCGGGAATACGTTCACTCATTTTATTCTGTCCTCCTTTAGTGCACTACAACGACAGTGATTCCGGCATTGCAAAGGTCGCGGGCGTATATCACTTGATCTTGGCTGATTTTTACGGTTTCAATACCATTAACCTGCGTAAGCGGCCACAAGGTTACTTTTTGAGTAATATCCGAGACGTTCACCGTGGCAGCGGATACGTCCTTGATGTTTAGGAGGCTGGTATAAGTTCCGCCCGAAAGGTCAAGTTCGCCAACGGTTTTTCCCTCCATGGCGGCAATGCCCTCGTCGCCGTATTTAGCGATATTTACATATTTGCTTCCATCCGTGTTCTGCAGGATGTATGCCGCCGACGTGCGCTCTCGTATCACTGAGCCCAGATACAGGGCAAACGCCAGAACAGCCGCTGCCACCATAGCCGTTATGATGTAATTTCGTTTGCGATTGATGTTGCGTTTTTCCATCTCTTCGCCCACCATGGTCTGGGTCAGTACCCCGCTTTGCATAAGGGCTTCCGCCGTTTCCTCCGGGCTAATGAGGGCAATCATCGGGATGTTGGCAAGCTGCATATCGAGTCCGAAGCCAAGTTGAAATTCGCCGAGCTTTACGCAGACAAGGGGCTTTCGCAGGCTCAAAAGATAATTGATGACATTGCGGAAGGCAAGACTTTCTATGCTCTTTTCCGACAGGAAAACCACGG
>JAAZJV010000125.1 GCA_012800135.1 Clostridiaceae bacterium
GGCTCATAATAAATGCTTTTTTCCTGTCCTTTGAATTTTTCAAGAATACCGCTGATAAACTCCTTGACCTTTTGCGGCGCAATCTTTAACGCCTCAAGGTACGGTCTGCACTTTTCGGTCAGCTCCCTCAGCGCAGTTCTCAACTTTGAAACCTCGCTTTGCAGCGACCATATTTGACGGGACAGGCTTCGGTTTTCCTCTCTCAAACGCTGTGCTTCTGACTCCGCCGAATAGCTGCGCTTTGCCAGCGTTGTCAGCTTTTCATAATCCTCGGCCGATACCGTGTATTTGCCCGTGAAGGACTTTTTGCCAGAACTGTCAATCTCCGCAAAGGTCATAAACGCCTTGTGGTTGGCGTTATATCGGACTTGTTCAGCGGCAATCTTCTGTTGAATATCCGCCAGTCTTTTTTCGTCTTGCTGGATTTTATATCCCAACGAAGTCAGATTTTCGGCTGTACTCCCTCTCTCACCACGCTCAAATCCTTCAAAGCCTGCATTCTTCATATATTCGTAAAACTTATCCTGTAAAATGCTATATGAAGCACGGTAGACGGGTTTCCCCTTACTATTTAGCACGGGATTTCCGTTTTCGTCCAACGCTTTTTCTGATTTCCATTTCTTTGAATGGCTGACCTGATGGATCACCTCTTTCACAGTTCCCACCAGCGCCTGATCTTTACAGCGTTTCGACCAACGCACTTCTTTGTCCACCACAGGCAGCGCCATAATGTGCAGATGGTAGTGATAAATCGGCTTTCCGTACTTTTCGGTCATAGCGATATTCAGCTCATCAGCGTGCATGACTGCGGAAATAATATTGTCTTTTCCATATAACTTCTCTGCGAAATGGAACGCTTCTTCATAGAATCGGCAGGCGAAATCATAGCTGCCGTTCCTCTCGAAATAGTCTGTATTCACATCCAAGATCATCTCGTTAAAGACTGTTGCGTCCGCTTTCAGTCCCTTTAAGGATACCGCCCCGTTTGCAATCATCCTGTCCAGATGTTCGTTGTAGGTCAGCTCGCCGCAGCCTTGAAAATGAACATTCATCGGTGTACGGGATAGATCGACATTCATATTTTCATAGCTTTCATTTTTTCTCTCGATGTGCCGTTCAAACTTTCCGACGCTCTCTCTCGTTCGCTTTTCCACACGGGCAACGCTGAAATCTCCATTCGGCATTCGTATCCCTCCCTTCGTTTTGCGATACTGTGGGGCAGCGCAGTTACGCACCTTTTTCAAAGTGCGTAACCCAGTATGACACTTTCAACCTGACGGTTGCAAAGATGTCGTGGGCTCTCCGAGGGGCAAGGGCTGTCCTTTGAAAAGGACACCCTTGCAACCCCGTCTAAACTTTATCACTTCCCGAAAAAGGAACATTGCAAGGTTGCAAGTGTGCCAGTTTTTGCAATGTTGCAACCTTGAAAACCCTCACTCCGTTTTTTCGGGAAGCTCCCAGTACCACTGACTGCCCTCTTTGAGAGAATGAACATTCAGTGCCTTTTTCGCCTCGTCCAGCACACGCTTGGAGATACCAATCGCCTGTGCTTTCTTTACAAGTTCCTTCTGTGGATATTTGCCCTTTGAAAAATATTCGAGTATTAAGTTTTCCGCCTGTTCAGATTTCTTTTCTCTTGGAATACCGCAGAGCAGATCGTCCACCGATATATCATAATGACCGAGCCAGCGAAATCCGTTTTCCTTGTCCAACTCAAAAGCAATCGGCTCGCCTTCTGGAGCAAGGGAGGACTTGTCCTGTACCATTACCCTGATCTGCGGATTATCTTTTAACCTGCCGACAATCAGAACGCTTCGTGCAGTTGCCTGAAAGTCGATGGAGCCAAGCCCTCTGTAATTGGATTTGTTTCCCTGCGCTTTATTTAAGTGTCCGACCAAAATAATGGCGCACCGATATTGCCCAGCTATCTGCCCTAATTGTGAAAGGATAGCTCTCACTTCATTTGCCCGGTTCATATCAACTTTTGCGCCGATATACGCCTGTACTGGGTCTAAGATAAGCGCTCTTGCGCCTGTTTCCACAATCGCTTTTTCAATGCGTTCGTCAAGCATAGTAAGCGTTGCTTCCGACTCGTCTATGACTTTGATTTGCGAGCAATCCGCATTACCAGCGAGCAGCCGAGGTTTGATCGTGTCTCCCAGTCCGTCCTCTGCGGTCTGATAAATAACTTTGATCGGCTCTCGCTCGGTGCTGTCGCAGGGAAGCTTTTCTCCCCTCGACAACAGCGCCGCCAACCGAAGGATTAAAGTGGTTTTCCCCTCGCCGCCGTCACCGTGAATAATGGTCAGTTTTCCAAATGGGATATAGGGATACCAGAGCCATTCCACTTCTTCCACAGGAATTTCGTCCATACTGATGATTTTAAGTTCAGCCATTCATACCACCGCCTTTCACAGAAAAAGCATTGATATTTCCGTTCTGATTGGTTATACTGTAATTAGTTACATGGAGTGACTGCCTATCATCTGCGCCAACAGATGATGTTCGGGCGGTCATTTCTTTTTGTTTATTCATTCTGTTCCTCTCCTTTCAAGCCGCCGAGAATAACGGAAATCAGTTCAATGACATTGAGCAGTTCCTCGTCCACACTGCTTCCTGTTTCGATCCTTCGTAGCTCTGCAAGGACGGCGGCAAGCTCCTGCTTCAGAGCCTTATACACCCTCGGATTGCCCTGCACGACCACATCCTGATTGAGACAGCGGCGGTAGCAGTATTCCTGCTTCGGCAGTCCCGATAAGGCGACCGCCTTGTTAATGCGTTCGTTTTCTTCGGGCGATACCCGAAATCCTACGGTAATATTTCTCCAACGGTTTTTGCTGTCTCTGTTCTTAGCTGACATTTTCAAAATCTCCTTTCCCTAAGTCGTCTAATCGCTCCGCCATTTCCGTCTGTTTGGACGGGAACAGGTGGGCGTACTGATAAGTGATTTCAATACTCTCGTGTCCCACACGGTCTGCAATCGCCACTGCCGAAAATCCCATATCGATCAGCAAACTTATGTGGCTGTGCCGTAAGTCATGAATGCGGATACGCTTCACGCCTGCGGCTTTCGCCCCTCTGTCCATCTCGTGATGAAGATAACTTTTCGTTACTGTAAAGATACGGTCTTTCTTTTTGAGTCCGTAGAGCATACCGAGATATTCCTGCATTTCCTCACAGAGAAAATGCGGCATTTTAATGGTACGGTTGCTTTTCTTTGTTTTCGGCGTAGTAATCACATCTTCCCCGTGCAAACGCTGATAGGATTTGTTGATCGTGACCGTTTCCTTGTCAAAGTCGAAGTCCGAAGGAGTCAGCGCCAGCAGCTCGCCCTCACGGATACCGCACCAGTAGAGCATTTCAAAGGCGTAAAAGGAAACAGGCTTGTCCATCATCTCAAAGGCAAACTTCTTATATTCCTCTTTCGTCCAGAACAGCATTTCCCTGTGTTCCTCGCTGCCCATATTTCCCACCTTTGCGGCTGGATTGGAGCGCAGCTCGTAGTAGCGCACAGCATGGTTGAAGATAGCGGAAAGCTGATTGTGCAGCGTCTTCAGATAGGTCTGTGAGTACGGCTTTTTCTTTTCGTCACGGTAAGCAAGCATTTCGTTCTGCCAAGTGATGATTTCTTTTGTGGAAATCTCGCTGATTTTCAGCTTACCGAAAAAAGGCAGTATCTTCGTGCGGATAATATGCTCCTTCGTCAGCCAAGTGTTTTCCTTCAGGCGATTTTTCACATCTCGGATATACAGCTCCGTAAATGCCTCAAAGCTCATATCAAGATCAGAGGAATTCTGTAGCTGGAACATCCGCTCCCATTCCTGCGCTTCTTTCTTTGTGGTAAAGCCACGCTTGCATTTCTGCTTGCGTTCGCCTTTCCAGTTCACATACCTTGCCATCACATACCAAGTACCGTTGTCCTCGTTTTTGAATACCGGCATTACTCTTTCTCCTTTCCGGCTCCGTAGAGCCTTTCATAAAAATACTGGCGGTTGACACGCCCTGCAATCGTAATAAACCCCTTCGCCTTCAGCTCCTCGTTCAGCTTCCTGATGAGCTTATAGGCATAGGGCTTGGATACATTCAGTTCCTGCGCCACGTCGTCGGCACGGATAAACCTATTTTCCATATACATTACCTTCCCTTCTGTTTTCCAAATTCATTTATTTCGTGTCGGAATACTTTCTTGCCGCCTTCCGATTTGCCCGGGCGGGTACGCCATTACCGTGACGCACGACGGATATTAAACTTATTTGCTTAATGCTATTTCATTATACTAAGCATATTTGCTTTTGTCAAGCGGTTTGAGAGAAAATATTAAACTTTTTTGTTTTGCTTTCTCTTGACTTTCACTAAACATATCTGCTATACTATATGCAGATACATAAGCAAGGAGTGTAAACACTATGGCGATTGGTGAGAGAATCCATTTTTTCAGGCTTCTGCGTGGTATGACGCAAAAATATCTTGGTACGGCTGTCGGTTTTCCCGAAAGGAGTGCCGATGTACGCTTGGCGCAATATGAAACCGGCTCCCGCAAACCAAAGGCGGATTTAACGGCTGCACTGGCGCAGGTGCTTGATGTTTCCCCGCAGGCTCTTGATGTTCCTGATATTGACAGTCAGATCGGTCTTATGCACACCTTATTTACCCTTGAAGATGTGTACGGGCTAACCATCAGCGAAGCGGACGGAGAAGTTTGCCTGAAGGTCAACAAAGACAAGGGCAAAGAGGCTTACGAGCTGCTGCAAATGCTCCATGCTTGGAAAGAGCAGGCGGACAAGCTCTCTGCCGGTGAAATCAGCAAGGACGATTATGACCGTTGGCGTTACTACTATCCGAAATACGATACCACGCAGCTCTGGGCGAAAGTGCCTTCGCAGGAGTTAAGCGATACGATGGCTAAAGTATTCAAGGACAAATTGGATAAAGAGGAGTAATATTATGGTTTCAAAAGAACAAATTGCCCATGAATTAGCAATGGTTTATATGAACAACAAGTATGGCATAAACGTCCGTGGCGATTTTTACCTTAATGATGGAACTGGAAATGGAACTATTGAAACCGACCATTTTCCTGATGTATCTGAAATATCATATTCTAAGGTGAAAACTGGCGAAAAAGGATTTTTGGGTATTGAAAAGAAAAAGAAAATCCCTTCTGGGTACCAAGTAGACCCACTTTTTTCAGAAATGGTAGAAAACTACTATAGTGCATACAACAAATTTCTTGATCTATTATCATCAAAATGACCTCCGCATAAAGCTATAAGAACGACAAAAAGCCCTTAGCTATGAGTGATTACCCACAGCTAAGGGCTTTGTAATATGGATTTCTTTCGCCACACAAGCCGCCTTTTATCATTCCGTAACCCATAAACCACTGGGCAGCAAGAATAATGGCTCTTGTATGGCTGTTATCAAATTGTTATCAAAAGACTTCTCCGAACACCGCAAACCCGCATAAATACTGGCTTTTTACGGCGATTCATTTTATTCCCACTCTATTGTAGCCGGTGGTTTGCCTGTAATATCATATACAATGCGATTTATATGTCCCACTTCATTTATAATCCGGTTTGAAGCCCGCTCCAACAAATCATAGGGCAGCCTTGCCCAC
>JAAZJV010000126.1 GCA_012800135.1 Clostridiaceae bacterium
ACGATTTTTCATTTCCTGATGAATACGGCAATCTCCGTTTCGTTGCAGGACTGAAGAACAGAGCGTGCTACGCAGATATGGAAGGTGAAGTAGACGGATCGGTCGTCCGGTTTCAGGATGGGAGTGAAGCCGATTTGGAAGAAATGGTTGTCATCAATCGCGGGAAGGGCAATATATTGCTTCGCACGAGTGAAGATTTTGGCACCGGTGATTGGGAGAGCGACAAGGGCACTGTAAATCCTGACGATGACAATGAGATCAATTCGGATATAGACAGTTTGGATATGGATCTCACAGGCTCATGCGATATTGAGATTGAACCGTCAAAAGACAGGAAGATGCGTTGGTTTGCCGACGGCACTTCTTCTTTCATGTCGAATCTCTCTATCGAGCAAAAAGGATCGACACTTTTCATTCGTGTTAAAAAATATCAGAGCGGAAATTTTTTCGGTTCCGTTATCGGAAACCGGCAAAACGGCAGCATCCGTCTTTATCTCGCACGTCCAGTCATCAAGTCATTTAACGCAAAGGTTAGAGGTGCCTCCGACATCAGCGGCACAATCAATGTGGAAGCGGCAAATATCACGATCGCCGGTTCCGGAGATATGACATTGAAAGATATCGCGACACTTCAGCTAAAAATCGCGGGATCAGGAGATTGTGATTTCAATAAAGTTGAGGATGCAACGATCGATATTGCAGGTTCAGGAGATGTCACCATTAATGAGTTGTCTAAGGCAGGGCAGATCAAGATCGCAGGGTCAGGCGATGTCTCAATCTTGGGCGGTGAAGCGGATCGCCTTGAGGTATCAATCGTCGGTTCAGGTAATGTTGACGCGAAACGCTTGACAGTTGACGAGCTTGACATTGAAATGTGGGGAACGGGTGAGGCTGTCATCGGTCGTGTGCGAGGTCACTCCGTTGAGCGCGTTTCGAGAGCATCCAATCTTAAAATCCTTTATAGAGATTAGACAATACGCACCGCACTACAAAAATAAACGTACCGGATAGAAGAGGCTGTCTGAAAACGGCCTCTTCTGTCATCACGATATTTAAACCTACCGTAAAGGGTAGCTATCCACAGAAGGCTTGTAAACATATAATTAAAAGGGAAGAGTTGGATCAAAGTTCGTTGAGACACACTCTTTTTTCAAAGATATCTTTAAAAGATCATCTGTAGAAAATACGAAGTGCAATGAGGAAGCGAGCCCGAAACAACGTAAGCATTGTTGCTCGTTTAAACCATCTTTTGAAAGGAGGTTTTGATGCTATGAAAAAAGCGATTAGGTTCTTTGTTGTTATTCTCGCAATACTGCTTGTGCCGCTTGCTGTGCAAGCACAACCCGGTTCACAGCCACATCCCGATCCTTATAGCGGTGATTTATCCAATTATGAAGGCAAATGGATCATCAACGGAAAAACTGAGGAGGACACGAATTGGACGCTGGAAATATCCGGCGACAAGTACCATTTACATAATGAATATCAGGAATTTAAAGGCGATATCATTTTTACGCCCGGAAACAAAGATATTGGCAGATCGGATATTCTGTGGTTGGATTTTGATCCCAAACTTGGTATTGAGATCGTGCTTGAAAATTTAGCCGGCGGCCTGATCGACTTCAGCGGACAGGGGCTCGTTTTTGTAAGGCCCGGCAATTATGTCGAATTTGACGAAGATGAAGAATGGCTGGACTACTCAAAAGAAAAAATGGTCGGCGATTGGGTAATGGATAAGATGTGGGTTTCTCTTCCTGAATATAATTATATGATGCATCTTACCAACGAGGATATCATGGCTGGTAGCATAACGGGAGATACGCGATTTATCTTGAGTTTTGATGACGGGATCGTTTATCAAGTATCCGAAAAGCTTGAAATTCGTGTTCCGATCACCCGTTATCGAAAATTCGGGCGCTATGCTGTGTATTTTGAAAATCGGAATCCGCTTTCACCCTATCTTTATGAATTTGTCGCAAGCGTTGTTCCGGAAGAATGGGGAGGTGAATACGCGGGACAGATGGTCATTGATGCATATCCCTGTCCGACTGATCCCGTCAGAGTTATTATTTATTTTACTTTTACGCAAATCACAAGTGTTGATCAGGTAGAGGGAGGTAATTAACTATGAAAAGACTCATTACGCTAATACTTTCGCTACTTATTCTCATAGGTGCAGTTGCCTGTTCTCCTAATGAACGATCTCCCGAGACCTCGTCGAAGCCGGGGACCAAAGATACACTGCCTCAGCAGGCGGAAAGTACACACACGGATGCTGAAGATTTTCAGGCCGGTATTCCCGAGGAATATCGCTTAAAAATCAATGCTCCCGCCGATTGGGACGAACCTTTGCCGACGTCGGAATACAACATTGATTTTCCCTTATTCGGCATTAATGACGTGATGGATCCGCAGCA
>JAAZJV010000317.1 GCA_012800135.1 Clostridiaceae bacterium
AATATCATTGGGGTCAGTATTGAAAAGTAGGAGAAGAAGTCGGTCAGGATGCCTTGGCCTCCGGCGTAGCGCGGCTTAAGCACCATACCCGAACCACGCAGGAATCCTAAAAAGACTTCTACAGGATTCTTGCCCAAGAGAAGGAGGATAGCTGAGGCGACGATCAGGGTTAGGACAATGGATATTGCGGGCACTAGCAGTCCTGACAGAGCGGACCTGACCCTCGTAATAAACTTGTTCATTGTGTTACCCCCATCATGTATTGACCCACTTCCTCTTTAGAAAGATTGTGAACACTGTCTGTCTTTAAGATTTGTCCACGGAAAGCAACACTGATGGTATCAGCCAGTGCCATAACTTCATCCAGTTCAAGTGAGACAAGGAGAACTGCCTTGCCCAAGTCGCGCTGTTCCAGGATTTGCTGGTGGATATTGGCGATGGCACCGACGTCCAGTCCACGTGTCGGTTGCACAAAAATCAGAAGGTCGGAGTCAAGCTCCACCTCACGAGCAATAATAGCCTTTTGTTGGTTGCCGCCGCTCATAGAGCGTGTCAAGGTCTGACCGCCCTGTCCGCTACGGATATCGTAGCGACTAATAAGGTCTTCCGCCTGTTGTTCAAAGGCCTCCGGATGCAGGATTCCCTTCTTCGAAAAGGGCTCACGGTCAAAGGTCTTAATAGCTAAATTGTCTCGCAAGGTGAGATCCATAATCAGGCCTTCCTTTTGCCTGTCTTCAGGTATATAGGAAATGCCCTTTGTAATGCGCTCCTTAATGGTCAGTCGAGAAATATCTTCGCCTTTGAAAGAGATTGAACCTGCACTGATGTTTTGCAGACCTGCTATAGCATCAGCTATGTCCACCTGACCATTGCCCGAAACACCGGCAATGGCCAGAATTTCACCCTGCCTCACCTTCAAGGACACGTTGTCCACGACCTTAACCTTTTGCTCGTTATACACCGTCAGGTCGGAAACGTCCAAGACCACTTCGCCGAAGTCATGCTCTGTCTTGTCTAGGCTAAAGTCTAATTCCTTGCCCACCATGAGGTTGGCCATGCGTTGCGTCGTCGTTGTGGCGACGTCATAGACTCCCACCAGCTTGCCGTGGAGCAGAATGGCACAGCGGTCAGCGACCTGCTTAATTTCCTCAAGCTTATGAGTAATAAGGATAATCGTCTTACCGCCGCGGCGCAGCTCTTCCATAATTTCCAGCAGGTACTCTATTTCTTGTGGTGTCAGCACTGAAGTAGGTTCGTCAAAGATTAAGATCTCAGCATCACGGTAAAGCATTTTCAAGATCTCAACCCTCTGCTGGGTTGATACCGGCAAGTCCTCAATCTTGTCATCAGGATTTACCTCTAAGCCATACTCTAGAGAAAGAGACCTGATTTTTTCAGACGCTCCTTTCAAGTCAACCCAAGACAGAGGTCCAAGGCGTTTAAGCGGCTCATCTCCTAGGACTATGTTTTCGGTGATGGTGTAGTTTGAAACTAACTTAAAGTGTTGGTGAACCATACCGATGCTAAGGGCGGTTGCATCTTTCGACGAGGTCAGGTGCACCTCTTCACCCCGCACAAAGATCTGACCTTCATCAGGCTCATACATGCCGAAGAGGATGCTCATTAGGGTAGATTTGCCTGCGCCGTTTTCTCCCAGGAGGGCAAAAATTTCACCCTTCTTAATATCGAGCGTGATGTCGTCGTTCGCAACAATGCCCGGGAACCTCTTAGTAATATTTTTCAATTCGACAATTGTTTCTGTCATAGGCTCCTCGCTAAAGACTTATGCTTTCTTGGGGTTGCCTGCTAAACAGCATATTAAAGCAGTTCTGCGGTAAAAATCGCCTATACGCAGGTTAGGCGTTTCTAAGCAAAAAAGAGGGCAGCCAAAGCTGCCCTCTTTTAAAACGACCTGACTTAGAGTCCGGGGAAGTTATCCGGCGTGTGGCCATTGAAGTTGGAGGCAGGCACGATGATGCCGTCCTTAACCAGTTCAAAGACTTCAGCCAGCTTAGCCAATGCATCCTCTGAAAGCTGGTGTCTGCCTTCTTCGGAGACATAGCCTGTGCCGCCTTCTGTAGCGCCTAGGAGGGCATTCTGACCCTCAAAGGTGCCGTCATGGATTTTTTGCAGTTGGTCAGCTACGATAGGCGTCATGTTCTTCAATGCTGAGGTCAGGACGATGTTTCTTGTTCCCGTCTCGCCGTCGTCATACTGGTCAACGTCGCAACCAATGACGTAGTTGCCTTCTGGTGACTCTTTAACAGCAGCGAAGACGCCGTTGCCTGAGTCGCCGGCAGCTACCAACATGATGTCAACACCTTTGGCTAACAGAGCCTCTCCTACAACCTTGCCTGTTGCCTGATCAGCAAAGGCACCGATATAGTTGCCGCCAACATCCGCACCGGTGACGTCTGTACCGGAATAGGCAGGCAGCTCAATGATTTCTGCTGAGGTGCCGTAGTGCTTGTTGGCATAATTGACACCGGACATAAAGCCGTACTGGTAGTTAACGTTGGACGGGAAGGC